>CAIYCP010000329.1 GCA_903924715.1 uncultured beta proteobacterium | reverse complement strand
CGCCACCCTGATCGGTGTGTTTGTCACGTCGCTGTATTCTTTCCGTGTGTATTTCTTGGTGTTTCATGGCAAAGAACGGTTTGATACACATGCCGACGCGCACGGCCACGACCATGGACACGACCACGCGCACGCGGATGCCCATGCGCATGACGGTCACGCTCATCATGGCGGCACACCGCATGAGTCACCTTGGGTGGTGACGTTGCCTTTGGTATTGTTGGCGATTCCTTCGATCATCATCGGCGCGATTGCAATTGATCCTTTACTGTTTGGCTCGTTCTTCAAAAATTCGATTGTTATTCTGACTCAGCATCCTGCAATGGCAGAGCTGGCTAAAGAGTGGCATCACGCGCACGGCTGGGTGGGTTACGCCTTGCATGCTTTCACCACAGTGCCTTTCTGGTTGGTGGTGGCCGGTGCAGTCGTGGCTTGGTATTGCTACCTGATCAATCCTAAAGTGCCTGCTGCGATTCAATCGAATCTCAAGTTCATCAATAGCGTACTTGAGAATAAATACTTTTTTGACTGGTTCAACGAGCAGGTTTTGGCGCGTGGTTTGCGTGCAGTGGGTACAAGTTTTTGGCAACGCGGCGATCGTGGTTTGATCGATGGCGTGTTGGTCAACGGCTCTGCAAAATTAGTGGGTGCTTTGGCAGCTGTGACGCGTCGCTTTCAGACGGGTTACATCTATCACTACGCCTTTGCGATGATCATTGGCCTGTTGGTCGCGATCACCTACATAATCCTTGGTACTAAATGATGGCAAGCGAGATGGCTTCTTTGACGACCCCCTGGCTCACGTTTGCGATTTTTGTTCCGATCGTTTGTGGTTTGATTATCTTGGCAGTCGGTAGCGATGATCGCCCGGCGATGACCCGCAATCTTTCTTTGATTGGCGCGATTCTCAGCTTCCTGGTCACGATCCCTTTGTATACGGGCTTTGATAGCGCAACGGCAGCGATGCAGTTTGTTGAAAAATCGCCCTGGATCCCCGCCTTCGCGGTGATGTATCACTTGGGTGTTGATGGCATCTCGCTTTGGTTTGTACTGCTGACAGCCTTTATCACGATCATTGTGGTGCTGGCAGGTTGGGAGGTCATTACCTCACGTATTGCCCAATACATGGCAGCCTTCTTGATCTTGTCGGGCTTGATGATTGGTGTGTTTGTGGCCATGGATGGCCTGCTGTTCTATATCTTCTTTGAAGCGACCTTGATCCCGATGTATATCATCGTGGGTGTCTGGGGCGGTCCTAATCGTGTCTACGCGGCCTTCAAGTTCTTCTTGTACACCTTGATGGGTTCGTTGCTGACGTTAGTTGCCTTTTTATATCTCTGGAATCAAGCGGGTGGCTCGTTTGATATTCAAACCTGGCACGAGTTGCCTTTGGCCTATACGCCTCAGGTCTTGATCTTCTTTGCCTTCTTGGCAGCCTTTGCGGTGAAGGTGCCGATGTGGCCGGTGCACACCTGGTTGCCTGATGCGCACGTTGAGGCACCAACAGGGGGCTCAGTGGTGCTGGCGGCCATTATGTTGAAGTTGGGTGCCTATGGTTTCTTGCGCTTGTCATTGCCGATTGTGCCCGATGCATCTGTGGGAATGTCAGGCATCATCATCGCGCTGTCGTTGATCGCCGTGATTTATATCGGCATGGTTGCGATTGTGCAAGACGACATGAAAAAACTCGTTGCCTACTCTTCAGTGGCACACATGGGTTTTGTCACTTTGGGGTTCTTTATTTTCAACACCGCAGGTGTTGAAGGCGCGATCGTGCAAATGGTGTCGCACGGTTTTGTGTCCGCGGCGATGTTCTTGTGTATTGGCGTGTTGTATGACCGCATGCATAGCCGTCAAATTGCCGATTACGGTGGCGTGATCAACACCATGCCGCGTTTCGTGACCTTCTTTGTATTATTTTCAATGGCCAATGCAGGCTTACCTGCGACCAGCGGTTTTGTTGGTGAATTCATGGTGATCATGGGTGCCGTGCAATACAACTTCTGGATTGGTTTGTTGGCCGCAACAGCGCTCATCCTTGGCGCCTCGTATTCATTGTGGATGGTCAAGCGTGTGGCCTTTGGTGATGTGGCCAACGATCATGTGCGCGACCTGCAAGATTTGTCGAGCCGCGAATTCTTGATACTTGGCTTAATGGCCTTGGCTGTGATTTATATGGGTGTTCATCCCAAACCCTTTACTGATGTGATGCACACCTCAGTCGAGGCCCTGTTGCAACACGTCTCTCATTCAAAACTGTAAGCCCCGCCATGATGCAATCTCAATTCGATTTCGGCCTGGCCGCACCAGAAATTATTTTGTTGGTGATGGGCATGGTGATCCTGATACTCGACGCGCTTAGCGAGAACCCAAGACGCACCTTAGCGTATGGTTTATCGTTAATGACGCTTGCGGTGTTGGCGGTAGTTTCACTTTGGCAATGGAATATTGGTCTTGTAGGCGAAACCTTCTTTGGAATGTACATCGCCGACCCACTCGCGCATCTGCTAAAAGTTGCCTCGTATCTTTCGGTTGCCCTGACACTTATCTACGGTCGTGAGTATCTTCAGTCGCGCGACATGTTGCGTGGTGGTGAGTTCTATGTGCTGGTGCTCTTTGCGCTGTTAGGTCAGATGGTAATGATTTCGGCCGGCAACTTCTTGACTATTTATCTGGGTCTTGAGTTGATGTCCCTGGCGCTGTATGCGCTGGTGGCGATTCGTCGTGATCACGCGCAGTCAACCGAAGCTGCCATGAAGTATTTTGTTCTGGGTGCATTGGCTTCTGGTTTTATGCTTTACGGTATGTCCATGTTGTACGGCGCCACGGGCAACCTTGATCTGCGCAACATTGCTGATGCCGTGAATTCGGGTCAGATCGATTATTTGCCGTTGACGTTTGGCGTGGTGTTTTTAGTGGCTGGGTTAGCGTTTAAGTTAGGCGCGGTGCCGTTTCATATGTGGGTGCCTGACGTGTATCAGGGTTCGCCTACTGCGGTGACGCTCGTGTTGGCTGCAGCACCTAAGCTTGCCGCCTTTGCGATTACCTTGCGAATGTTAGTGGTGGGTCTGGGCGATTTAACGAGTGATTGGCAGCCCATGTTGTTGATCCTGGCGTTCTTGTCGCTGGCGATTGGTAACCTCACCGCGATCATGCAAACGAACTTTAAGCGCATGTTGGCCTATTCAACGATTTCGCATATGGGTTTCATCTTGCTGGGCTTGGCCTCGGGTTCACTCGACGGCGACAAGCAGTTTGATACCGAATCCTATGGTTCAGCTTTGTTTTACATGCTGACGTATGTGCTGACGACGCTCGCCTCTTTTGGTTTGATCATGCTGATGTCGCGTGAAGGCCATGAGTGTGAAAATATTAGTGACCTGAAAGGTTTAAATCGTCGAAGCCCCTGGATGGCTGCGATGTTGTTGATTTTGATGTGTTCGCTGGCTGGCTTGCCACCGCTAGTGGGTTTTGATGCCAAGCTTTTGATCTTGCAAACACTACTGAAATCTGAGCATCTGTGGATGGCGGTGGTTGCCGTACTGTTTTCGTTGATTGGTGCCTTCTATTATTTGCGCGTTATTAAAGTGATGTACTTTGACGAGCCTGACGCTGCTGCACCTGCACTGAGCACCGTTTGTTGGGCACCGCGTGCGTTGATGATCGCCAATGGTTTGGCGGTGTTACTGCTGGGGTTAATGCCCAACGGGTTGCTGGTGTTATGCCTGCAAGCCATGCGCGCAACCTTAGCGTTTTAAGGGTTCTTGACCTAGCATGAATCAAACCGCTGCAGTTTGGCTTTTGATTTTGCTGGCTTTTGTTGCGGCAAACTTGCCGTTTATCAATGAACGCATTTTTGCAGTTTGGCAGCCTAAGCGAATACTGACCCAAAAGTTTTTTTGGTTACGAGCTTTAGAGCTTGTGATTTTGTATTTGCTGGTGGGCACGCTAGGTGTCGCCTTTGAACGTTTAATCGGTAACGTTTTTAGCCAGCGCTGGGAATTTTATGCCATCACGTTTAGTCTGTTTGTCGTGATGGCGTTTCCGGGTTTTGTCTATCGCTATCTGTTGCGTCGCAACTAGCTTTCAAACCAATTCAATACGCCATCAAGCCCCGCAATGTTCAACGCATAGTTGGCTTGTGCCCGCACGACAGGCTTGGCACGATACGCCACTGAATAGCCAGCAAGCCCCAACATTTTAAGATCGTTTGCCCCATCGCCAATCGCAATGATTTGATTGGCTTGGGCACCACAGGCTTGCGCGAAAGCACTTAAGGTATCGGCCTTGCCCTGTGCATCTAAAATTGTACCGTTGACCTTGCCGGTGAGCAGACCGTTATCGTGACCCAGTACGTTGGCATGCGCAGCATCAAGACTTAAACGTACTTTGAGTTTTTCTGTAAAAAACGTAAAACCACCTGATACCAATAAAACTTTGATCCCTGCTTGATGCGCGGTGCTAATCAGTTGTTCAGCACCTGGATTTAAGCGCAGCTTTTGGTCATAGACCGCTTGTAAGACATCGACTGACAAGCCTTTTAAAAAAGCAACACGACGGGTCAGGCTATCAGAAAAATCTTTGATTTCGCCACGCATCGCTGCTTCGGTGATCGAGGCGACTTGCTCTTTGACGCCTCCAAAGGCGGCGATTTCATCGATGCACTCAATGTTGATCAGGGTCGAATCCATGTCCATGGCGAGCACCTTGCAATCGGTGAGTCGACTGCCCGCTGGAATATAGGCAGTGTCCACGGATACACGCTCGCCCCAGGCGCTAAGTTCGGTGCGGCTCGCTGGGCTTGCATCGACGGCGAGTAAGCGCGCAGCAGTCGTGCTAATGCGTTGTACGCCTGAGGCTTCGCTTAGGGCTGCCGCCTGCTCGATCAGATCGCTGGCGAGCGCTGGGGACTGCACTACAAGATTAAAGGTCGTCATAAGTGCGTATCAATAGATGTTGGTGATGTTCATCGAGAATGCCTACTGGTCATCCAGCCAAGGTGCGTAACAGGGTGCGAACGGCCTCGTAGCGTGCGTTGACCTCCAGTCCCTTTATTTCAATCCGTAGTTTATCTTGCCCTGCAAAACGGATATGTTTCTGTTTTTGGACCAATTCAATTAAACGTATCGGATCAACCGGCGTATTTTGTTTAAAGTGCAGCAAAATTTGAGTCTCACTCGCATCGATTTTTTGGATCCCGAGGGTCAAGCCAAGTAACCGCATTTTATGCGTTGAAATTAAAGTGCGTGCAGGTTCGGGTAACTTGCCAAAACGATCGATGAGCTCTTCTTGGATCACAATCAGGTCATCTTCATTGCTGCAGCTTGAGAGGCGTTTATATAACGATAAACGGGCGGGTACGTCACCGCAAAAATCAGCTGGGAGCAAGGCTGGCGCGTGCAAGTTGACCTCGCAGCCTGCGCTAAAGGGCGCATCGAGATCGGGTTCGGTGCCGGCTTTAAGCGCCCGCACTGCCTCGTTGAGCATGTCGTTGTACATCGAGAAACCAATCTCTTGAATATTGCCAGATTGTGATTCACCCAAGACTTCGCCTGTGCCGCGAATTTCAAGATCGTGCATTGCTAAAAAGAAGCCTGAACCGAGCTCTTCCATCGCTTGAATCGCTTCAAGACGTTTTTTGGCATTTTTGGTGATTGAGTCTTCACCCGGCGTCATGAGGTAAGCGTAGGCTTGATGATGAGAGCGCCCGACACGGCCTCGTAATTGGTGTAGCTGGGCTAAACCAAAGCGATCTGCGCGATGAATGATGATGGTATTGGCACTTGAGACGTCGATGCCCGTTTCGATAATTGTGGTGCACAACAAGACGTTAAAGCGCTGCTGATAAAACTCCTTCATGACTTGTTCAAGATCACGTTCGCCCATTTGGCCGTGCGCCACAGCGATGCGTGCTTCGGGCACAAGTTCTTCGAGTCGTGCGCGTCGGTTATGAATCGTTTCAACTTCGTTATGCAAAAAGTAGGCTTGCCCGCCGCGCTTAAGCTCGCGTAGCAGTGCTTCGCGAATCGTGCTGTTGTCTTCGCGACGTACAAAGGTTTTGATGGCCAGACGTTTTTGTGGCGCCGTTGCAATCACAGAAAAATCACGGATTCCCTCGAGCGACATCCCGAGCGTGCGTGGAATAGGTGTCGCAGTCAAGGTTAAAACATCGATCTCCGCACGCAGTGACTTCAGAACTTCTTTTTGCCGCACGCCAAACCGGTGCTCTTCGTCAATGATGACTAGGCCCAGACGCATAAAGTTGACGTCTTTCGATAAAATTTTATGGGTACCGATCACGATGTCGATCGTGCCATCATTAATACCTACGATTGCGCTGGCGATTTCTTTGGCAGATCTGAAACGTGAAAGCTCAACCACTTTCACAGGCCAATCAGCAAAGCGATCCGAAAAGGTTTGAGCATGCTGTTCAGCCAGCAGGGTCGTCGGACATAAAATTGCCACTTGTTTGCCATTCGAAATGGCCAAAAAGGCAGCACGCAAGGCAACTTCAGTTTTACCAAAGCCAACGTCGCCGCAGACGAGGCGATCCATCGGGCGACCCGAGGTCATGTCGGCTAATACACATTGAATGGCCGCCGCTTGATCGACTGTTTCTTCAAAACCAAAGCCTTCAGAAAACAAATCGTAATCTGCCAAGGGCAGTTTGAAGGCGAAGCCCTGGCGCGCGGCACGCTTGGCATAAATATCCAATAACTCGGCGGCCGTATCGCGAACCTGTTGCGCAGCTTTGCGGCGTGCTTTTTCCCATTGACCAGAACCGAGTTGATGCAAGGGAGCGGTCTCTGGATCGTTGCCGCTATAGCGCGCGATCACATGTAACTGTGCAACTGGAACATAGAGCGTTGTTTTGTTGGCGTATTCGAGGTGTAGAAACTCCATCTCGCCTTCGCCCATATCCATGTTGATCAAGCCGTGATAACGCCCAATGCCGTGTTGGGCGTGCACGACCGGGTCGCCAATGCGCAATTCAGATAAATCGCGCACCATCGCTTCGACGTTGCTGGCTCGCTCTTGATCACGCTTGCCGCGACGCGCGGTCGTGCCGTGCCCGGGATACAGATCGTTTTCAGTAATAAAAACAAGTTGTTGTGCCCGTAACTGAAAGCCGGTGTTGACCTGAGCAACCGTAATCGCAAAATGCGCATCGCTTTCTAAGAACGAGGCAAGCGACTCGGTTTGCGCATCAGGGATTAGGCCGTGTTCAGCCAGCATCTGCACAATGGTTTCGCGACGTCCATGCGAATCCGTACACAAAACGATTTGCTGCTGCGTGTTAGCCAAGAGTGCACGAAGCTTTTGTACAGGGTCTTCGGCGCGACGCGAAATACCCACGTCAGGTGCGCTCAGAAATTCGGGATGTTCGGTGTCAGAGGTGAGTGCAACCCGTGCAAAGGCCTTGAGTTCTTCAAAGAGCGATTCGGCACGCAAAAATAAAGCGTCTGGGGCGAGCACGGGACGTTCGCGATCGCTTTTTAAAAATTGATAACGGCTGGCGGTATCTTGCGCAAAACGACGCATGGCGTCATCGATATCCCCAATAGTCACCATCAGGGTATCGGCTGTTAGATATTCAAAGAGTGTTGCGGTCTGCTCAAAAAACAGCGGAAGATAATATTCAACGCCCGCGAAGGCGATTCCGCTACCAATATCGCGATATGGAAGGGCGCGCGAAGGATCGCCTTCAAAGACTTCGCGAAAACCTGAACGAAAATGATTACGTGCAGCCTCATCCATTGGAAACTCGCGTCCAGGCAGTAACTGCACCGAACCGACGGGATACAAGCTGCGTTGGGTGTCGATATCAAAGGCGCGAATCGATTCGATTTCATCATCAAACAGATCGATACGATAGGGCACGATCGAACCCATCGGAAACAAGTCAATCAAACTGCCGCGTACACAGAATTCGCCCGGTACCGTGACTTGTGTCACGTGTGCATAATTGGCCAGCATTAATTGGGCACGCAGCGCCGCTTCGTTGAGCTTGTCTTTTTGTTTGAACGAAAAGGTATAGGCGGCTAAAAAACTAGGTGGCGGCAGGCGATAGAGCGCCGTGGTGATCGGCACCGTAAGCACATCGACCTCGTGTTGCATCAAGGCGTGCAGGGTGCGCAGGCGCTCAGAAATCAGATCTTGATGCGGTGAGAAGCTGTCATAAGGCAGGGTTTCCCAGTCGGGTAGGGGCCGTACTTTAAGTTCGGGCGCAAAAAGCGGGATTTCGTCGGCCAGGCGCTGCGCTTCAAGGGGCTCGGCCGTGAGGATCACCAGCGTTTTGCCGGCCTGCCGAGCTAATTGTGCCAAAAGCCAGGCATCGCCTGAGCCAGGAGGGCGAGGCTGGTTATAGCGCAGGCCGGGTTTGAGGGCATTGAGCAGAGTTGAGAGCGACTGAGCGACTGAAGCGGGTGCGGCGGGCATGAAAAGCCAATATAAAAAGAGATGCAGGCGCCATCCCAAAATAGGGGGCGCCGAGTGAAGTGTTGATTATAGGGGCGATGCTGTGGCTCTACTCATATAATGGCTAGGCCTATGACGAACGCTAAGCCCTCTTTACGTATTGTTGCCCTTGTCCCTGCTGCTGGGGTTGGGGTGCGTGCGCAGTTACCCAACGCGGCCTTGCCGAAACAATATCGACTGATGGCCGGAGTGCCGATGTTGCGTCGTTCGGTTCAGGCGCTCTTGGTTGATCCCCGTATTGAACAGGTTCGGGTGGTGGTGGCGCCAGAGGATCGATTAGCTGAGCCCTGCCTGTCGGGGTTAGCGCGAACGGTGTGTCGGCCGTACGGCGGTGTGACGCGTGCGCAAACGGTGCTGCAAGGTTTGCAAGACGCGCACCTGGATGCCCAGGATTGGGTTTTGGTGCATGATGCAGCTCGACCAGGTTTGCCAGCTGGGGCGCTTGCACGACTCATTGATACTTGCTTGCCGCATGCTGTCGGAGGGTTACTGGCAATGCCTGTGGCCGATACAGTTAAAAGGGCGCAGGGTAATCTGCCCTTGATGATTGAACAAACGGTTACACGAGAAGGCTTGTGGCTTGCGCAAACGCCGCAGATGTTTCGGGCGGGTTTGCTTGAGCAGGCGCTGCTTGCAGGGATCGAACGTGGTTTGCCCATTACCGATGAAGCCTCAGCGCTTGAGGCAGCAGGGCATGCGCCGCTTTTAGTGCAAGGTTCTGCGCGTAATGCCAAAGTGACTTGGCCTGACGATTTTGAGTGGGTGCAATCGTGGTTATAAGCGAGCAAAAAATAGAATTTTCTTTTGTTGTCCTACGTGCGTTCAGTCTTTTGATTAGGCGTCTTCAATGAGTCTCAGCCCATTTCGTATCGGACAAGGTTTTGACGTGCACGCACTGGTGCCCGATCGCGCGTTGATCATCGGAGGGGTGCAGATTCCGCATGCTCTGGGCCTGTTAGGGCATTCAGATGCCGATGTCCTGCTACATGCGTTAACCGATGCTTTACTCGGGGCTGCAGGCCTGGGGGATATTGGCCGTCTTTTCCCTGATACAGATCCGCAATACCGTGGTGCTAACAGTCGCATCTTGTTACGGACTGCTTATCAGCGTGTGCGAGAGGCGGGTTGGCAAGTGGTCAATATTGATGCCACGATTCACGCGCAGGCGCCCAAAATGGGTCCGCACGTGGTGGCAATGGTCGCAAATATTGCCAGCGACTTGGCACTTGAGCCTCAGGCAATCAATATCAAAGCAAAAACAAATGAAGGTTTAGGTCACTTGGGGCGACAAGAAGGCATCGCTGCCAATGTGATTGCTTTGCTCACGTCTCTGCCTGAGCCGCAGGCAATTCAATCCTAACCTTGAGGCCGCCGACTGGGCCCGAGAGTAGCGCCAGCGAGCCGCCTGCATGATGAATTAAACGCTCGACAATGGCTAAGCCCAGCCCCGTGCCCGCTGCCCCTGTACGTGCTGTGTCGCCGCGTGAAAAGGGCCGACGAACACGTTCGATATCAGACGTTGAGATACCGGGGCCTCGGTCACGCACCTCAATCACAATCGAACTCATCTCGCGTTTGAGCGCGATGTAAAGCTCAAGCGTGCCATCGTGGTGCCGACCATAACGACGGGCATTTTCAAGCAAATTGCTCATGATGCGTTGTAGATCAAATCCGGTGATATAGGCCCAAAGATCTGTCGTGATTCTGGTGTGCAATTGACCGCCATGGGCGCGCGTCAAGCCGCGTTCGCGTTCGGTGATTTCGTGCATCAGTGCTGATAAGTCAATGGCGCGTGCAGGCGCAGCGCTAGGTGGACGTGCATACTCCATCAGCTGGCCAATCGAATGATCAATTTGCGCTAAATCTTGATCAATGCCAAAGCGCGCTTCATCGTCGATATTGCTCAGTTCAATTTCGAGACGCATGCGTGTGAGTGGTGTGCGCAAATCGTGTGAGATACCCGCAAGCATCAGCGCACGATCGGTATCGGTTTGTTCTAGTTCGCGTGCCATGCGGTTAAAGCTGGCATTGAGCGCGCGAAGTTCACGTGCACCGGTTTCAGGTAAAGGGGCAGGCGATTCGCCTCGGGATAATAAATGTGCCGAGCGCGCTAAGCGTGAGAGCGGACGATTAATGTACGAAACCCCGACTGCAGCGCCGACAATTGAGAGTAGTAGCGCCGCGGCCCCCCAGCTGAGCCACTCAAGCCTGACGGTCAGACCGATTTCATGGCGATCAAAAGAGAGCCAATACGGCTCGTGATCAATTCTAAAACCAACCCAAACACCCGGAATATCATTTACGGCCCAGGCTAGGCGAGTTTCTTCACCGAGGGTGTTGCGCAATCGTAGCGCGAAGCTTTGCCAGTACGCTTCATTCGGAAGCGGTTCGACCACGTCTGCATTTGAGCGGGGATAGACGTCGAGGCCTTCGCTGCGCGACAGCTCACGCAGCATGGCTGGGCGCTCGTGAATGGGCGTGTATCGAAGCGCCGCTTGAGTCAGGTTCACGGAAGTGGCAATCCGTTTAGTGAGCTGCGCGGCGCGTGGTCCAGTTTCGATTGAAATAAATACCAGCAACCAAGCGGCAAGACTCGCGAGCATCAGCGCGACCAGTAGCAAAAAGGTACGCGTGAATAAACCCAGCCGCGAGCAGGTGCGTTGCAGACGCTCGAACTGCCGTTGCCAATTGATTTGCACTGGCAAGAGGCTGACCTCGGCTGTGGGCTTAGAGTCCGCCATCGGGGATAAAAACATAGCCATGACCCCAGACCGTTTGAATGTAGGCGGGCTTGGAGGGGTTGACCTCGATGAGTTTGCGTAAGCGCGAGATTTGCACATCTAGACTGCGGTCGTACGCTTCGTATTCGCGACCACGGGCGAGCTCCATGAGTTTTTCGCGCGAGATAGGAATTTTTGGATGGCGACCAAAGACTTTTAACACCGAGAACTCGCCCGTTGTGATGGGAACAATATGTTGGTCTCGGGTGAGTGTGCGTGTGGCAAGATTCAGTTCGAACGGACCAAAATAGATCGATTCATAGTCGTAGCTTGGTGCGCCAGGATGTTCATCACTGCTGCGTCGACGCAAAATTGCATTAATGCGTGCCAGGAGTTCGCGCGGATTGAAGGGTTTAGAAAGGTAATCGTCTGCGCCCATTTCAAGACCGATAATGCGATCAATTTCTTCTGCGCGCGCGGTGAGCATAATGATGGGGGTATTGTCGTGATTGCCGCGCAGACGTCGACAAATCGATAGGCCGTCTTCTCCGGGTAGCATCAGATCAAGGACTAACAGGTCAATATGCTCACGATGCCAGATTTTGGTCATTTCTTGACCATCTTCAGCAGTTAGCACATTAAAACCTTGATCGGTGAGGTAACGGCGCAATAAATCACGTAAACGGGGGTCATCATCGACCACCAGAATTTTTCGTACGATCGGGGAAGGTAAGATATTCATAGCGGAAATGTAACAGTGCCAGACCGAACAACGTCTCATTTGTCACAAGGTTTTACATTTGCTGAGCTATGCTTAAACATACGTAACAAAATGTTACGGCGCGAGAGGTTCAATTCGATCTAAACATCAGATTATATTGTTGCTTATCGCTCAAGAATATTCATGAAGAGGCGCGATCGCAAGCGCTCAGGAGAACAGTTATGACCAAACAGTTTCAGGCGAGTCAATTGCGTCGAACGCTCGAGGTGAACGGTAAACAATATGATTACTTCAGCTTGAATGCTGCGCAACAGGCAGGGCTGTTGAACTTAGAAACCTTGCCATATACCCTGAGGATTTTGCTTGAAAATCTATTGCGTGCTCAAGGGCTCAATAATACGGATCACACCGCCGACGTTCGCCTGCTTGTATCTCAACTGCTTGCGCAACAGACAGACTGTGTGATTGAATTCAGACCTGCCCGTGTCATGATGCCAGAATCTTCGGGGCTCACGCTGATGGGTGATTTGGCCGCGATGCGCGATGCGATGACTGCCCTAGGTGGTGATGCCGCACTCATTAATCCAAGTGTTGCGATGGATTTCATTGTTGACCACTCTGTGATGGTTGAGGATGCGGGTAAGTCGACCTCGCTTGAGTTCAACATGGCCGCTGAATTTGCGCAAAATCGTGAACGTTATGAATTTTTGCGCTGGTGTAGCCAGGCTTTTGATGGGGTGCGTGTGTTTCCACCCGGCTCGGGCATTTTGCATCAGGTGAATTTAGAGTTCTTGGCTAAAGTGGTCTGGACCAAAGAACACGAAGGCCGTACGTTGGCGTTTCCGGATTCTTTGATTGGTATGGATAGTCATACTGCGATGATTAATGCCTTAGGTGTTGTGGCTTGGGGTGTGGGTGGGTTTGAGGGTGGTGCGGTGGCCTTGGGCGAGCCTGTCTCTGTGCCGATTCCTGAGGTTGTGGGCTGTCAGTTGACTGGCGCGTTGCAACCTGGTGTGACCTCCACAGATTTGGTGCTGACCATTACACAACGTTTGCGCGGTGAAGGTGTGATCGGGCGGTTCATCGAATATTTTGGATCGGGTGTTGATGCCTTGTCCTTGCCTGAGCGTGCGACGGTATCGAACATGACGCCCGAATGTGGCGCGACGATGAGTTTTTTTCCAGTTGACCAAGAAACACTTCGATATCTTGAGGTGACCGGTCGCAGCCCTGAGCAGGTGGCGCTGGTCAAGGCGTATTGTCAGGTGCAGGGCTTGTGGCGAGACAGCAAGACGGTTGCGCCTAGATACGCCAGGGTGATTAATATCGATTTATCGACTGTGGTGCCAAGCATGGCGGGCCCTGGGCGCCCCGATGCGCGTGTCGATTTATCAGATGTAGCGCAGGCTTTTGATCAAGCCGTTGTCCTTAAAAAAACTAAGTCCCCAGCGACAGCCGGCAGTGAAATCGGCGATGGCTCGGTGGTGATTGCAGCCATTACAAGTTGCACGAACACGTCAAACCCCGCTGTGATGATCGGTGCTGGCTTGCTTGCGCGCAATGCGCGGCGCCGCGGACTCAAGCCTAAGCCTTGGGTAAAAACATCGTTATCGCCAGGTTCACGTGTGGTGGCCGATTACTTAAATGCCTCAGGCTTGCAAGGCGATCTCGATGCGTTAGGCTTTAACGTCGTAGGCTTTGGTTGCATGAGCTGTATGGGCAACTCAGGCCCGTTGCCCGAGGCGATCCTGAAGGCAATTGATACTGAGCAATTGGCGACCGTTGCGGTCTTGTCGGGCAATCGCAATTTTGATGCGCGCGTACACAACAGTGTGCAGGTTAATTTTTTGGCCTCGCCTCCACTGGTGGTTGCTTACGCCTTGACTGGTTCAATACAGACTAATCTAACGCAAGAACCGTTGGGGCAGGATCAGCAAGGTGCCCCAGTCTACCTACGTGATATCTGGCCTGATCCCGATGAGATTCGGATGATGATCGCGCAACATGTTGAACCGCACTTGTATCAAGCGCGCTACCAAACAATTTTCGAAGGATCTCCACAGTGGCGTGCGCTGACGAGCGCAACTGGGAAAATCTATGATTGGAATCCAAGTAGTTTATTTATTCAGCGGCCCCCTTATTTTGAAGGGATGACGCGCGAAGTGCCCGCTCAAGACAATATCGTCGGCGCGCGCGTGTTGGGGATGTTCGGTGATATGTTGACGACGGATCACATCTCACCGATTGGAAAGTTCTCGGTTCAAACGCCCGCAGGTCAGTATCTGCAGTCGTTAGGCGTTGATGCCGCTGATTTTGTGAATTATGGCGCGCGTCGCTTAAATCATCAGGTGATGATGCGAGGCACCTTTGCAAACGTTCGTTTAAATAATGAGTTGACCCCAGGGGTTCAAGGAAGTTCAACGCTTCATATGCCAAGCAAAGAGGCGATGTCTATTTATGCCGCTGCGCAGCGCTATCGTGCCGAAGGTGTTGCCTTGGTGGTTGTGGCAGGTAAAGAATATGGGGCGGGGTCTTCGCGCGACTGGGCAGCTAAGGGAACAGGCTTGCTAGGCGTGCGTGCCGTGATTGCCGAATCGCTTGAGCGAATTCATCGTTCAAACTTGGTGAGTATGGGTGTACTTCCCTTGCAATTTTTGAACGGAGATACGCGGCAGTCGCTTGCGCTAACGGGTGCTGAAACCTTCGATATCCTTGGTTTAGATCGTGGCTTGGGCGCCCGCGATCAGGTTGACTGTGTGATTCGCTATGCAGAGGGTCGTACACAAACGATTCGACTATTAGTGAGACTCGATAGCGACGTTGAGGCCGAATACTATCGACATGGTGGAATTTTGCAGTATGTGCTTAGAAATCGTTTGAGTCGTGAGCTCGGCTAGAGGCCATCAGATGCTTGCTCGTTTATTGATATCAAGCGCGCGACGCGGGGTCTTCATGCGACACGCACAAATATTTTATTTGTGCGTATTCGCGCTCGGCAGCACTTGGGCCTGGTCGCAGACTGATTTTCCAAATCGGTCGATTACTTTTATCGTGCCGCAGTCTGCCGCGGGCTCAACGGATACAGTCGCGCGCCTCACCGCCCAACAACTGAGTGATGTATTTGGCAAACAAGTCATTGTCGAAAATCGCGCAGGTGCCAGTGGCATCATTGGCGCTGATTTAGTGGCGAAGGCCAGCCCCAATGGCTATACCTTATTAGTGGCCGGTACCGGCATTATCGCGATCAACCCGTTTTTATATAAAAATATTTCTTACGATCCTTTTAAAAGTTTTGCGCCCATTGCGTTGATTGGGTATTCAAATGATGTGTTGGTCGTGCATCCCTCGGTGCCTGCCAATAATCTCACTGAGTTGATTGCTTTAGCAAAAGCGCAACCGGGTGAAATGAAATACGCCTCGGCTGGTGTGGGAACATCGCCGCATTTAACAGCTGAATTATTTCGTCAACGAACGGATACGGCCTTGATGCACGTGCCGTATAAGGGCAGCACGCCCGCCGTTGTTGCAACGGTCAGTGGTGAAACTTCAATGATGTTTACGGGGATCGCTTCTTCGATTGCGCATATCAAAAGCGGACGTCTTAAACCAATCTCGGTGAGTAGTGGCGCGCGTTCAGCATCGTTACCAACCGTTCCGACGATCGCAGAATCAGGCTACGCAGATTTTGAGGTGAATTACTGGATTGGTTTATTTGCACCGACGGGAACATCGCCTGAGATTGTGAAATACCTCAACGCACAAATTAATCTACTTTTAAGGCAGGCCTCGACCCGCGAGCGCTTTCAGTCGCTTGGTCTTGAACCATTTTTAGGGACCCCTGAGCAATTTGCTGAGATTATTCAGAAAGACGTTGCGTTATGGGAGAAAACGATTCGAATGGGCGATATCAAGGCCGAGTAAATGGCTTGTATGTAATCGATTGACACTTATTTCGTGTTGCTTTCGGTGTTTGAAAGTCGTTGAACGATTGTTCTGGCACTAAACTGAAGTTGTTGTGATCGAAATGGGTATGACGAGGCACATGAGTCATTGGACCGTCCTAGGAGTTTTGTTGATGTTTGCCACAAGTGTTGCAGCGCAAACGCCTGCTTCACCTGTGCCTGTACCAGTCGCGTCATCTGCGGCCACAAGCACTGAGATCATGTCGCCAGCGCCCGTGCAGCACGCCAATTTGCCTAGTGGCCACACGCAGATCATATCGCTGCCTGAGTTGCAATCGCTGGTTGCACCTGTGGCGCTTTACCCGGACGCCTTGTTGGCACAGATGCTGATGGCAGCAACCTATCCCCTTGAAGTCGCGTCAGCGACGATCTGGCTGCAAAACAGTTCGTTGACGGGTAGCGCGCTTGAAGCTGCACTGGCAGAGCAGCGTTGGGATAACAGTGTCAAATCACTGGTGCATTTTCCAGAGGCCTTAAAGCTCATGGGGCATCAGCTTGAATGGACGCATCGCCTAGGCGATGCTTATCTTG
This sequence comes from uncultured beta proteobacterium, assembly GCA_903924715.1. Taxonomy (GTDB): domain Bacteria; phylum Pseudomonadota; class Gammaproteobacteria; order Burkholderiales; family Burkholderiaceae_B; genus Zwartia. The sequence continues at coordinate 6,818 of CAIYCP010000329.1, read as the reverse complement.
TACAACCTATTGAATTAATGCAGGCTGTGCAGGCTTTGCGTTCGCAAGCGCGACAGGCTGGGCACTTACAGTCTGGTCCGCAGATGGCGGTCTCCTATGACCCGTTGTCTAACATCATCATCATGCCCACTAATCCCGAGGTGGTCTATGTGCCGATGTACAACCCAATGGTGGTGTATGGCCCTTGGCCGTACTTGGGTTACCCGCCTTATGGCGTGTACAGCCCGGGTTGGGGCCCTATGGCCTTCGGTGTTGGGATCGGCGTTGGCGTGGCCCTGTGGGCGACGCCCTATTGGGGCTACGGGTCGATTCGCATTAACAACGGCTATTACAACCGCTTTAATTCTGCCTATAACGCCCCGGGGTATCGATACCCTGCGCGCGTAGGTGCCTCAAGTGCTTGGGCCTACAACGGTGCGCATCGCTATAACGTTCCTTTTCGCTATTCCAGTGCAGGCACGGCTTCGGTTGCGCATCAGCAGCTGAATCAAAATCGACAAAGCGCGCATCAATTCGTGCAGCAGCACGGTACTTCGACGCAACCCTCCGGGCGGATCACGAACTCGACTTCGGCCGCAGGCCGATCGGGACGACGGCACTGAAGTACGGGGATGTGGTTGCAAACTAATACAATGCAGCCATGACACATATTTTGGCACTTGAAACCTCGACGACGACGTGTTCGGTCGCGCTGCTGACTGAGCAGGGTTCGGCGGTCTCGTTAGTGCAGCGACAACTTGAAGGGACCGCAGGACACGCGGCAAACTTATTGCCCATGGTGAGCGCCTTATTAGCCGAATGCGGGCTTGAGCGAGAAGCGTTGAGTGCAGTGGCTTTTGGTCAAGGGCCGGGGGCGTTTACTGGGATACGGGTCGCTTGCGGGGTCGCGCAGGGTATGGGCCTGGCAATGAAGCTGCCGCTCATCCCAATCGGCGCACTGGCCGCGATTGCGTTGCAGGCAGCCGCACGGCACCCTCAACACCTGATTCTCGCCGCGCTTGATGCGCGTATGGATGAAGTGTATTTCGCTGCGTATGTGGATGACGCTGATGAAGGGCTGGTCGTGCGTCAACCCCCAGTGTTATTGTCCGCTGCGCTGCTGCCAGCCTTTATCGCACAACGACTGGCGCTGTGGCAGTCTGGCGCGGCTGTCGACAGGGCTGTGTGTTTTGTGGGCGAGGGGTGGCGTTTAACGGGCGCTCAGGCTGGGTTACCGACTAACTGGCGGGTTGATGACCTAGAAGCGCGACCCACCGCAACGGCGGTCGCAAGTTTGGCGTTAAGGGCCTGGCATGCCGGGCAGACCGTCTTACCCGAACATGCTGCACCGCTTTATTTGCGCGACCGTGTTGCGTTTACGGTATCTGAGCGCGCATCGGGTCAAGGTGGTAATCCGCGCGCCTTGCAGGCGAGTCTGGTGGCCTTGGTACCCTTGACGGTCGCAGACCTGCCCGAGGTGCTTGAACTTGAGCGCGCTGTTCAGTCGTTTCCCTGGACACTTAAAAATTTTGCAGACGCGCTCGATGCAGGCTACGAGGCGTGGATCTTGCGCGAAAAATCAGAATTAGTGGGATTTTGTATTGCAATGATGGCACCCGATGTCGCGCATATCTTGGTGATCGCGGTTGCCCAGGCGTATCAGCGCCAGGGGCATGCGCGACAATTGCTGGCACAGGTTTCTCGCAGCGCGCAGGCGCGTAATGCCGAAGGTTTGTTGCTTGAAGTGCGGCCTTCAAACGCCGCAGCCCTCGCTTTTTATGCGCACGAGGGTTTTAATCAGATTGGCGTGCGTCGCGATTACTATCCTGCAGGTAGGGGCGGTCGTGAAGATGCCCTTGTGTTGAAAAAAAACTTTGACCAATCTTAAAAAAACTATCGCGGTATGACACCAGGCCCTGATCCTAAGACGATGCAATACACAGCTTTGCAGCTGGCGTGGCTGCATGAGCTCGGAATTGATAAGCCTTGGATCCCAGGGGATGCGCGTGCGGTTGCGCCGGCGACGCCCGCCACTCCCAAGTCGGCCGAAGCGCTCGCACCGAGCGTCGAGCAAAGCGTTCAGACTCAACCCATCGCAGCGCGTGCGGATTCAGAAACCAGTTTGCCTGGGTCGGCGCCCGTACGTGCCGCGCCTCGCGCGACTGGCGCCAAACACGCTCAAGCCGTCGCACCCATGAGCGCTGTGAGCATTGCCGCGATGACGGCACTGACTTCGGCTGCGGCCGGCGCTGCGCCAGATCTGCAGTCTCTTGCGGGGGCGGCCAACGCGTGCCAGACCTGCGGACTGTGTCGCGAGCGCACTCAGGTTGTCATGGGGCAGGGAATGACGCAGCCGGCGATCATGGTGATTGGTGATGGTCCGGGTGAGCAAGAAGATCGTCAAGGGTTGCCTTTTATGGCTGAATCCGGACTACTACTTGATCAGATGTTGGCAACCATCGATAGTGCGCGAACGCGTGATGTCTATCTGGCCAATGTCGTGAAGTGTCGCCCGCCGGGTAATCGACTGCCGCGCCCCGACGAAATTGCAGCCTGCCGGCCTTATCTGCTGCGTCAGTTTGAACTGGTGCGTCCCTTCAGTATTTTGGCGCTCGGTCGTGTGGCGGCTCAGTCGCTGTTAAACACTGAAGAGCCCTTGCAAAACTTACGAGGGCGCGTTCATCAGCTTGAGATTGCGGGGCAACAGATCCCGCTCGTGGTGAGTTATCACACCGGTCACTTGTTAAACCACCCTGCAGACAAAGCCGCAGCCTGGCAAGATCTGCAGTTGCTTCGTACCCTTAGGCGCTAAGCAAACTAAAGCGCCTTGCCATGCCCCTCTTGTCCGATCTCGTCCAGTAGGTTTGGGTGAGCGTTGAGATTGAGTCGATTCCAGCGAATCAGTACAAGCATTAAACCCGCGACCAAAACGCCGAAGATTTCAATGATGATGCTGATCGAGAGATTCAGCCACAGCAAAAGGGTATAGATCGCCACCATTAACAAAATATTCAATTGTTCGTTGAAATTTTGGACAGCAATCGAGTGCCCCGCCGAGAGCAATACATGACCCCGGTGCTGCAACAGTGCGTTCATCGGCACTACAAAGTAGCCCGATGTTAAGCCAATTAAAATGAGCAAAACGTAAGCAACCCAAGGTAAGTCGACACCCAGAATATTGATGGTCCAGGATGCTTGCACAAAGGGCATGAAGAGTACGACTAGCCCCATAGCCACACCAAGCGGCAGTACCGTCAAGGCTCGCGGCAACGGGACGCGCCCAGCAAGCACGGCGCCTACGATGGTGCCGATGGCCGTGACACCCATCAAGATCGACGCTTGGTCAAGGCGATAACCCAAGTGACTGCGTCCCCACTCGATGACCATCAGTTGAAGCGTGGCGCCCGCACCCCAGAATAAAGTGGTGACCGCCAGTGAAATTTGTCCAAGCTTGTCTTTCCAGAGAATGCGCACATAGCCCCAAAACGCCTGCATGAGTTTGATGGGATTTTTTTGCTGCTTGGGATATTGGATATGCGTCTTTGGAATCATCAGGGTGCAGACCGCCGCTGCCGCATAAACCAGGGCAATGACTAAAATTGCAGCTTCTGCCGGGGTTTGCACCAGACCGCTTAACCACGGATGCGCGAGCAACCAGCTTGAAACCGTGGGAGACACCAATACGCCACCCACCAAGGTCCCCAGAATAATGGATAGGATGGTGAGCCCTTCAATCCAGCTATTGCCCTTGACGAGCTGCAGGGGCGGCAACATTTCAGTCACAATGCCGTATTTAGCCGGAGAATAGGCCGCAGCGCCGATGCCTACGATCGCATACGCTACGCAGACGAGATTAACTTGGGCACCCGACGACAGACCTAAGAACGCATAACAAAACATCAGCAGGCATCCACTGACCTTGATGGCGTTTGTTGTGAACATGACCCGCCCTTTGGGGTATGAGTCTGAAATGGCTCCGACAAAGGCGGCTAGCAGTACATACGAGGCGGCGAACCACCATTTCATCATGGGCGCCATCCAGTCGGGGCCCTGAAGCTGCTGGATCAGTGCGATGGCCGCAATAAACAGCGCGTTGTCTGCGAGCGACGACAGCGCCTGTGCTGCCATAACGGTGTAAAAGCCTCTGTTCAAGTGAGTGCTTCTCTTAAAAAGGTTAAATCCAAGACCTTTTGGGTCGTTTGGTTGGGATTGGTGCCCAGTGTTGGCTGAGTATACCGACTGATATTTTGATGTTCATTCAAAGCGAACGCACGCCACAATGCGGGATTTTGAAAGAAAAGAGAATGAGGGATTGCCCTTGGTCAGAATTTAGCTCGGACCTCTCTTTTACCCCTCATGTCAAGGCTAAATTAGTCTCAGGCTGCGTTATGATCAAGGGTATTCCATCCCATATTGTGTAATTATTGTGCGCCTGACCCAGATCAAACTTGCCGGCTTCAAATCCTTTGTCGATCCGACCGTGATTCCGACTCCAAGTCAGTTAGTGGGGGTGGTGGGGCCCAATGGGTGCGGAAAGTCCAACATTATTGATGCGGTCCGTTGGGTGATGGGCGAAAGCCGTGCCTCTGAGTTGCGCGGCGAGTCGATGCAAGACGTTATTTTTAGTGGTTCAAGTCAGCGTAAGGCCTCGGCCCGGGCGTCGGTTGAGTTGGTTTTTGATAACAGCGATGGGCGCGCGACGGGTCAGTGGGCGACGTACGGCGAAATCGCGGTGCGCCGGGTCTTAACCCGTGATGGCACGAGCAGTTATTTTATTAATAATCAGCAAGTGCGTCGTCGCGACGTTTACGATATTTTTCTGGGCACAGGTTTGGGTTCGCGTGGTTACGCCATCATCGGCCAGGGCATGATTAATCGCCTGATCGAAGCCAAGCCCGAAGAGCTGCGTGTCTATCTTGAAGAAGCTGCGGGTGTGTCGCGCTATAAAGAGCGTCGCCGCGAAACTGAAAATCGCCTGAGCGATACGCGCGAAAATCTGGTCCGCGTTGAAGATATTTTGCGTGAACTCGGAGCGCAACTTGAAAAACTTGAAGGCCAGGCTGAAGTCGCTCGCGAATATCGAGGCCTGCAAGCTGAAGGCGAGGCCAAGCAAAATGCTTTGTGGTTTTTAAAAGAAGCCGCTGCCCAAGAAGAGCGCGACCGCACACAGCAAAATATCGAGCGCGCGCATACTGAACTTGAAGCCTCTACGGCTGGGTTGCGGGCAAGTGAGGCTGCGCTTGAATCGCGCAGACAAGCGCATTACGCTGCAGGCGATGCGGTGCACGCGGCACAGGGTGCCTTGTACGAAGCCAATGCAAAAGTGAGCAGCCTTGAGGCCGAAATTCGACACGTAGTCGAGTCACGCAACCGGGTGCAAACCCGTCGTGCTCAGTTGCAAGTGCAAATCACTGAATGGGAATCCCAGCGCGAACACTGCCAGCAACAAATTCTGGATGGAGAAGAAGATCTTGCAACCAGTGCAGCACGCTCAGAAGAAGCGCGTGAACTCACTGAGGCTGCTCAAGCAGGGTTGCCCGAGATTGAAACACGGGTGCGTGACGCTGCGACCAAACGCGAAGAGATGCGTTCTGTGCTTGCTCGGGTTGAGCAGAGTCTTGCGCTCGCCGCGCAAACCCAGCGCGATTCGGATCGGCAATTGCAGGCGCTTGAGTTGCGTCGTGAGCGCTTAACGCAAGAATTAAAAGGCGTTGAATCGCCTGATCTGGCCGCGCTTGAGCAACTGACGGGCGACAAGGTCTCTTCTGAAGAGCTGCTTGAAGAGTCTCAGGCCAAGTTGACTGAACTCGAAGATCGCTTGCCGCAAGCTGAGGCTCAGCGTCAGCAGGCACAACAAACTGCGCTGACTGAGGCCGAGGCTTTGGCTCGCTTAGACGCTCGTTTGTCCGCCTTGGTACGCTTACAAGAAGACGTTCAAAAGAAAGGGGCGCTTGAGCCTTGGCTCGCAAAGCACGAGCTCACCTCGCTCGGTCGACTTTGGCAAAAATTGCAAGTGGAAGCGGGTTGGGAGACTGCGATCGAAGCCGTGCTCAACGAGCGCATGACCGGTCTTGAAGTGCGCAGCCTGGATTGGGCGCGCGCCTTTGCGAATGACGCGCCACCTGCGCGTTTGGCGTTTTATCAATTGCCGGTGCCCGCTGCGGCAGCCGCGGCGCCCGCAGGCTTAACGCCGTTGACCACGTTGTTGCGCATTACCGATCCAGAACTGCGTACCTTGCTGCAGTCTTGGTTGGGGCACGTATACATTGCAAAAGATATTACTGAGGCCTTGGCAACGCGTACGTCGCTGCCAGCAGGTGCTTTGTTCGTCATGAAAGAAGGGCATTTGGTTGATGCCCACAGCGTGCGGTTTTATGCACCTGATTCTGAGCAAGCGGGTTTGTTGGCCCGCCAGCAAGAAATTGAAAATCTTCAACGTGAAATCAAAGCGCGCCAACTGATTGCGGATCAATCTCGCTCGGCAGTTGCGCAAGCAGAATCGGCTTGGCAGCAGATTTCTCAAGCGTTGCCGCCGATGCGACAGCGCGTGGGTGAGGTCACTCGACGCTTGCATGATTTACAACTTGAGCACACACGTCTGCAGCAGCAGGTCGAGCAAACCCGTGAGCGCTCGGGTCGACTTGAACAAGACTTAGCCGAGGTCGCTTCACAGCAAGAAGAGTTGCTCGCCACCAAGCTTGAGGCTGAAACACGCTTTGAAGAACTCGATGCTGAGTTGGCCACCTTGCAAGAGGCTTACTCTGAAGCCGAAATGGCTGGCGAAGCGCTTGCCGACGAAGCGCAGGCTGCACGTGATCGCTTGCGTGATCAAGAACGTG
>CAIYCP010000328.1 GCA_903924715.1 uncultured beta proteobacterium | reverse complement strand
GTACGGCCCAACCGAAACAGTCGTTGGTTGTGCAATATACGAGGTCAATCAAGATACCTCTACAAATACGGCGATCCCTATCGGTTGGCCTATCTTCAATACCCAGCTCTATGTGCTCGACCCAAATCTGGAACTCGTACCAGAGGGTGTGGTCGGCGAACTTTATATCGGTGGTGCTGGACTCGCCCGCGGATATCTTGGTAAACCCGCTCTGACAGCCGAACGCTTCGTTGCCTGCCCCTTTACCTTAGACACAACAAGTACAGATACTAGCGGCTTACGTATGTACCGGACGGGCGATCTGGCACGTCGACGTCATGATGGCGCACTCGAGTATCTCGGACGCGCCGATGATCAGCTCAAGATCCGTGGCTATCGCATCGAGTTGGGCGAGATCGAGAGTGCGTTGCGTGCAGCGCTGCCCGAGAGTCTGGCTCAGGTTGCAGTGATTGCACGTGAGGTCTCTCAGCAAAACCAGAACGCAGCCCACGACACGCGACTCTTTGCCTATCTGGTTCCGCGCGTAGGACACGACTTGCCTGAGGCGAGTGTTTTGCGCAGCCTGTTGCTTACTGAGCTTCCTGACCACATGGTACCAAGCGCTTTTGTGACGCTCGACGCCCTGCCCCTCACACCGAACGGCAAGCTTGATCGGCGCGCCCTGCCCGATCCAGATTTCACAGCTGAGGCCTCCTCTTACTGGGCTCCTGTAACGGCAAACGAGATACTTTTATGCAAGCTTTTTGAAGAAATGACAGGCGTCACACGCGTCGGTCTCGATGACAATTTCTTTGCAATCGGAGGACATTCTCTACTTGCAATCAGACTCCTTGCAACCCTTCAGGAAAAGACGGGTTGTGCTCTAACCTTGAGAGCATTGTTTAACTACCCTACCCCCAGACGATTAGCCATTGAACTCGACTCCATTGTGCCCGACTCCTCAGACGAGCTCATTTCAGGCCTAGGGAATATAGATGAAGCAGAGACAGATGAATAACGTAACAATTAACCTCGCCAAACCTCCAAAGAAACGTGTTGTCCTGTCTTTCGGACAACGCAGAATGTGGTTGTTAGACCGGATCGAAAATGCACCCGTGACCTACAATATGCCCTGGGCACTTCGTTTGCGTGGTCAACTTGATCAGGAAGCCCTCGCTAAAAGTCTGGCTGCGATTGTCGAGCGTCATGCGCCGCTGCGAACGGTTATTCAGGCAGGTCCAGACGGCGAACCAAGGGGTTATTTACTGCAGCCCCCCACTACAGAACAAATTCTGACGATGACCGATCTATCCTCAGCACAACTCACACAAGAACAAAGTGCGCAGGAAGTCAACAAACTGCTTACAGGCGAAGCCGCGACTGCATTCGATCTATCTTGTGAGTATGCAATCCGCGCGCACTTGCTTGTGTTGCATCCGCAGGAGTTTGTATTAGCACTGACTTTGCATCACCATGCTGCGGACGGCATGTCCACAAACGTGTTCATTCGTGACTTAGGTACCGCCTACGAAGCCTTTCATCAAAAAACAACGCCTCAGTGGTCATTGCTCAAAGTCCAGTACGCTGACTGGGCCGCCTGGCAAAGTAATCAACTCAATAAAAAAGATGCGTCAGAGCAAACAGCGCTTTCGGCAAAAATCCTTCGCGCTAAATCTCGATTGATTAATTGCCCGGAAGTATTGTCTTTACCACTGGATCGTGCACGCGATCCACAACGTAAAAGACGCTCTGCCTTAGCAGATGTTCTGGTGCCTAAAGGTTTAGCGCAAAAGCTCGAGGCATTAGCCAAAAATCAGCGTACGACGGTGTATGCCGTCATGCTCGCAGCCTATGCCGCGACACTTGCCCGTATTGCAAATCAGACCGCTGTCGTGATTGGCTCGCCGTCTGCGAATCGCACAAGAAATGAAACAAAAGATCTGATTGGATTTTTTGTAAACAGCCTCGTATTACCTGTGCAGATGCACACCACGATCAAGATCGCTGAGTTGATTCATCAGACACGACAAACTGTCGAGGATGTGCTTGCTGACCAGGATTTACCTTTCGAATTACTTGTCGATGCACTCGGCATGGAAAGATCGCTCGCACACACGCCTGTTTTTCAGGCAGGGTTTTCATATCAAAGCTTTTCAGCGAAAGAAGATGCATTACATTTTTCAGGTCTGACCTGTGAAAATGAATATACCTCTCTCGCCCAAGCGAAATATGAGCTCGCACTTTTTATTGCCCCCAATCAAGACGGGACGATGAATGGCTGCTTTGAATACGATGCAGATCTGTATGACAAAGAGAGCGTAGAGGGCTGGAGTCGTGCCTTGACTGAACTGCTCACGCATTTTGTTGAAAACACAGAAAGCCCTGTATGGACCATACCCTTATTGAATCAAGACGAACGTCGAACGATCGTTAAATCTTCAACAGGACAACATACCTTTGAACCCAGTGAAGACCTCACGCTTGTTGCATTATTCGAGCGTCAGGTTCAAAGCAATCCTCAAGCCTGCGCCCTGCGCTTTGAAGACCAAACGGTCTCTTACGCAGAACTCGATCAGGCCGCCAACCGCTTAGCGCGCCACCTGATCGCCCAACGCATTGGACCGGATCAGATCGTTGGGCTCTTTCTTGACCGCTCGCCGCAGATGATCGTAGCGTTGCTAGCCGTGCAAAAGGCCGGTGCTGCCTACTTGCCCATGGATCGTGACTATCCGGCTGCGCGCTTGAACTATATGTTGCAAGACAGCCAGGCACGCGCACTGTTAACGACCCAGTCTTTACGCGCCACCCTTGATACAGTTCCTGCCCAGGTGGACTGCATCATGCTCGATGATCCCGCGCGACAAGCGTCGCTTGGCAGCTTGAGCCCTTCGCCCATTACGGATCAGGAGCGACTTGCGCCACTTTGCAGCGACCACCTCGCCTACCTGATCTATACCTCAGGCAGTACAGGGCAGCCAAAGGGCGTGGGTAACACGCATCGCAACGCCACACGATTGCTTGCACGCACCCAGCGCTGGTTTAATTTTGGCTCAAGCGATGTCTGGACACTCTTTCACTCGATCGCCTTTGACTTCTCGGTCTGGGAAATCTGGGGAGCGTTAGCCTACGGGGGGTCACTTGTTGTGGTCACCGATGACGCTAGACGCTCACCGCCTCAGTTTTTAGAACTGCTGCGTAAAAATCGCGTCACCGTCCTGAATCAAACACCGGCTGCTTTTGAGGTACTGGCTGCTCAGACGATACAAAGCGCGGTCAAACCGCAAGAGCTATCTCTGAAGTGGATTATCTTTGGTGGCGCCGCACTGAACCCGGCAAAACTTGCCGCCTGGTGGGCACACTTCCCGGACGATGCGCCACAGCTAGTCAATATGTACGGCATTACGGAGACAACCGTACACGTCACGTTTAGAAAACTTAGTGTCACGGATGCAAATAGCGAGAGCAGCCCGATTGGTGAACCGATCGACGATCTGGCAGCCTATGTACTCGATACTTACCTCGAACCCGTCCCCTACGGCGTTGCAGGCGAGCTGTACATCGCCGGAGCGGGTCTTGCGCGAGGCTATCTCGGACGAGCTGGGCTGACCGCAGCACGCTTTATCGCCTGCCCCTTTCACTCAGCAACAACACAGCATGGCGCGTCAATATCTGGCAACAGAATGTACCGCACCGGGGATCTGGCCAGACGCAAACAAGACGGCAGTATCGAGTACCTGAACCGCGCAGACGATCAGGTCAAGATCCGCGGCTATCGCATCGAACTCGGTGAGATCGAGGCAGCACTGCTCACGCAACTGAAATATTCAGTTGCGCAGGCGAGTGTTGTGACCCAAAACAATAATGGGATAACGAGGCTAATTGCTTACCTGGTTGCAGCGCCATCCGCCACAATAGAGCCAGTTTCGGTCTTGCGCCAGAAGCTGTTAGAAACATTACCTGATTACATGGTACCCAGCGCATTTGTCATCATGGCCTCGATGCCGCTGACACCAAACGGAAAACTTGATCGACGCGCACTACCAGAACCAGACTTTGGACTGGATGATTCCTCATATCGTCAGCCAACCACTCACGAGGAAATTCTTCTTTGTAATATTCTTGAAGAACTGACATTAAATAAAAATGTCGGATTAGATGACAATTTCTTTATGATCGGTGGGGACAGTATCACTGCAATACGGATCGTCACTCGCGCACGTCAAGAAGGATTGGTGTTTTCTGTCAGAGACATATTTCAGCATCAGACAGTAGGCGCTATTCTGAAACATATAGCGGTGTCTGGAGCTTCATCACAAAACATCGTAAAGAACAGCAAAAGAACTGGCCCCTACACGGCACAAGAATTAGGACTGCAGGAATTAACAAGCTCACAAATCACTGAAATTCAAAATCGTTACCCTGATTTAGAACAAATCATTCCGTTGACACCCCTTCAGCAGGGAATGGCCATTGATACGATCTCAACCTCTGTCGATGAAAGAGACCCGTACCATGTTCAGACAATTTACAGAATACCGAATGCAATTAATATTGAAGCGTTCACTAAAGCCTGGGCTCAACTGATCGCACGCCATGACGTCCTTCGTCTTGCCGTCGCTGAAGATTATGGTGTTTCTTTTGGCGTGATCCGAGCCGCTGCGTCTCAAACCACACTTAAATTAATTGAAGTGAAAGGCAGTGACGATGACAGAATCAATCAGCTTATCGACTCAGATTTTGAAGAAAAATACGACCTCAGTCATGGCGCCTTTTTAAGGGCTCGACTCATCGAAATGTGTAACGGCAGTCATACGCTACTCATTTCAAAACATCACATTATTCTAGATGGCTGGTCGATGCCTGTTCTGTCAAAAGAGCTCGCCTTACTTTATCAGGCAGCGCTTAAACAGCGCACCGCTAAACTTGATGAAGTCTTTAACTGGCAGGACTACCTTGCCTTATTAGCAAGATTCGACAAAAACCTTGCCCAACAATATTGGACAAATTATCTTCGTGACGTAACAGAACCGAGTCGAATTAACTTATTAAAAGCAAGCCGACCTTTACATGTAAAGTCACAGCACTATCTTGAACTCAATGCAGCATCCACGCAGCGACTGAATGATTTTGCACGCCAACAGGGCCTGACGATGGCCTCAATCGCACAAAACATCTATTCCTATGTTTTGGCACGCATGAGTGGTCTGGAAGAAATCATCATCGGAGCTGTCAGATCTGGAAGATCCCCGGAGCTCAGTCATTCAGAGACTGCACTTGGCCTATTCATCAATACCCTTCCAATCCGTACAAAAGTCAACATCACTAGCTCCGTCGGAGATTGGCTACGACAGCAACAGAATGAGCAAGCTATTCAGCAGGAGAATACCCAAGTAGGACTTGCCGAAATTCAGGCATTTATTGGTATGGCGGGTATTAGTTTGATTGACACCGTTTATGTTTATCAAAACTATCCGATGAGAACCGTATTTGAAAGCCTGGTCAGCGAGATTTCAGAACAAAATGGTTCTGCAGAGGACATTGATC
>CAIYCP010000327.1 GCA_903924715.1 uncultured beta proteobacterium | reverse complement strand
TCTTAACCGGACCCATCGCAGGAAAGGTCTCCATCATGGCTTCAGATTGAAAACGAACGACAGACTCGGTAAGCATGGGGTGAAAAACCCCGCAAGCACCGTTCCAGGGTTCACCTACGTTCCGGTGATTTCTGATGCACTACCCGAAGACGGCTGGGGTGGGCGAACCGGCTTTGTACACCGTGCAGTGATGCAAGATTTTGCAGACCTCAGTGGTCATCAGGTTTATGCTTGCGGCGCACCGATTGTGGTTGATTCAGCGCGGCGCGAATTTATCGCGCAGTGTCATTTGTCCGAAGATGCGTTTTTCGCAGATTCGTTTACCTCTGAGGCTGATATTGCAGCGGTAAAATGAGTTTGAATTCGTGGCTGCTGCGTTTGGCGACAGTTTAGGTTGTTCAACTTAAGTTTGATCTTTTTAACGGAATCGACAGCGTGACTTTCTTAACCCGATTTGCAATGTGTTTAGGTATTAGCTGTTCTATCGTGGGCGTGGCCAAGGCCGAGCCAATCGAGGTGCAGGTTTGGCATACGCTGACCTCCGTGAATAAGTCCGAGTTTGAAAAGATTGCGAAGCAATTTAATAGTGAACAATCTGAGGCAAAGGTTGTTCTTAAAGCCTTTGATCATCAGGCTGCTTTGCGTGCGCAGGCGACTGCCGCCATGGCCTCGCCAGATGCGGGCAAGCCTAGCCTTGTGCAGATTGAAGACAATCGCTCGCCCGAGCTGATTGCCCAGCATAAAAATATTATTCCACTCTATGATTTGCTTAAGCGCCATCCGATTGCAGATTTAAACTGGTTTTTGCCCCAAACAACCGGCTATATGCGTGATCCAAAAGGTCGTTTGTTGGCGTTCCCGTTCATGGCTGAAATCCCAGTGATGCTGTACAACTTGGATGGTTATACAAAAGCCGGGCTTGATCCCGCTAAGCCCGCGCGTACCTGGCCTGAGCTACAAAATCATTTGCTCGCGTTACGCGACAAGGCCTATTACGACTGTCCTTTTGGGATTAGTCAGCAAGTCAATACGCATCTTGAAAATCTGGCACCCGTGAATAACGCCCTGTTTGTGACGCCTGGTAATGGGCTGGATGTGACCAAACAGCAGCCAGAATTGAACCTGGGTGATGCAGTATTTATGCGTCATATGTCGATTATGGTGAGCTGGAAGCGTTCTGAATTGCTCACGCAAAATAGTAATGGTCTTGAAGCCGACACGATGTTTGCTGAAAACAAATGTGCAGTGATCACCACAACATCCGGTGCGTTAGGGCAAATGCTCGATGCACGTGGTTTGAAGTTTGGAATGGCACCACTGCCGTTTTATGATCAAGTCAGTCCAAAGGCGGGCGCCCCCTTTGTGAGCGGCGGTGCGCTCTGGGCCGTGTCGGGACACACAAAAGAAGCCGAAAAAGCCACCTCGGCATTTTTGGCGTATTTGTCTAAGCCCGTGATCGCAGCTAACTGGCATCAGCGCACCGGCTATTTACCGTTAACCGACGCAGCGTTCCGCGCAGCTGATGCCTCGCTTTACGACAAAGTGCCAGGCATTCGTTTGCTTGTCGATTCAATGCGTCAAGTCAACGACAAAAACAGCCGCGGCTTTCGTGCCCGTAACTACCATAGCGTCGAGCCAATTTTAAGCAGACAGTTTGATGCAGCGTTATCGGGTGATGTACCACCTGTGGCTGCGCTCACCGTGGCCTTAGATGAATCGCGGCCTCTAATGAGCGATCCGGCCCTGGTTAAACCCGCTCCAGCCGCACGAAAAAAATAACTAGACTCATTTAAAAAGAGACCTGACGGTCTCTTTTTTTTGCGCGTTTTTTTAGTCTATGCGTGTGTCACACAATTGTGGGCACGCTTCGCAAGGTCCAACATCACGGCTCGTTCAATGCGCGCAAGTGAATGGATTATGAATTCGGGTAAAGGCTGCTGGTTATTTCTGTCATTGTTCATGCTCTCAGGATGCGTGGGATCTGTTTCGCGTCCTTGGCCAAGTGAGCACCAAGCCAGCGCACAGTCTCCTTCCGGCAAACTTGATTTTGGATGGAAGCTTTCAGGTGATCGTGGCGTGGCGCCACTTCAGGTTTTTTCAGACGCCTCACGCACGTGGTTACAGTGGCTGCCGGGTCAACCACTGCCGGTCATCTCGGGTACAGGTGCGCAGGGCGAACGGGTCTTAAGCTACGTGCGTCAGGGGCCCTACACGATACTCGAGGGTCACTGGCGCGCGTTGTCGTTTCAATCCGCAACACAGCAGGCCCGCGCCCGGCGCCTGAATGGTGCCGCGGTTACGACTGAACCCTTGCCGCAAAGGGTTGCGTCTACCACCCCTGCGCCCGTTGCGTTGGGCGTTCAGCAAAAAATTTTTACGGTCAGCCCAACCGATGGTCATCTCAGGCAGGCGCTCACACGTTGGGCGGGTCTCAGTGGCTGGAGATTTGAGGCTGAACATTGGGCTGTTGATATCGATGTCCCGCTTTCTGCCTCGGCTAGTTTTTCTGATGATTTTGTAGACTCTGTGCAGACATTGGTTGCGTCAACTGAGTTGTCTGATCGGCCGTTGCAACCGTGCTTTTATGCTAACCAAGTGCTGCGCATTGTGCCAATCGCAGAACCCTGCGACCGCACACTGGGTGACGGGGCCGCGACATGACCCCGATACACTTTGCCGGTGCCTTGCTAATACAGCTAGCGGTCGTCACGCTAAGCGGTTGCGCCCTCCATGAACGCGTTGCCCAACGTGAAAGCGACGCCGCCCAAGCCCGAATTTCAATCGGGCATACTCAAAAAGCTTTTGAGGCACGTACAAATAATCCAGCAGAAAAGCGCAAAG
Source organism: uncultured beta proteobacterium (assembly GCA_903924715.1). GTDB lineage: Bacteria > Pseudomonadota > Gammaproteobacteria > Burkholderiales > Burkholderiaceae_B > Zwartia. Next base: position 10,892 of record CAIYCP010000327.1, on the reverse strand, counting down.
CGCAGCAGGTTCAAAAGCCTTGGCTGATGAGTAAGGCTGTACCCGTCTCTCGTGACCTTAGTTTGCCGAGCGCCTTGCGCGCAAAGGTCAATACGACCATGCTGTATCGCGGCGGTAAAAGCGATCTTGTGATGGTGTCAGAGCGGATCACGCAGGCCACTGGGGTGCCCGTGCGTATCAAGCCCGAAGCATTATTGCCAGCCGAAAGCTTTTTGTCGCGTTTAAATCTGGATGCAAGCACACCCGTCGCGGCGTTACCGCATCAAGTCTTGCTCGATAGGGGCCCCGAGCCGCTTGCCGAAATTCTGGATCAACTCGCCAAGCGCTTAAATGTTTATTGGCGCTATGAAAATGGTGCGATTGAGTTTTATCGTACGCAAACGCAGGTCTTTGACGTTCGAACATTGACGCTTTCGGCCCAAGCAGACGCGCGTCTTGGTCGAGGCGGCCAGGCCAAGGCTGGTGGGTTTGACAGCACATCCAATACCACGCTTAAAAGTACCGAACAGCATACGCTTGATGCAATCAAACTTCGACTCGAACCTTTTTTAACGCGCGCAGGCGTCATCGTTGCACAGCCTGGTGCCTTGAGTTCTTTGGTGGTGAAAGATACCCCAGAGGTTTTGCAAATGATTGGGCGTTTTATCGAACGTGAAAATCGCACGTTGACACGACGTGTGCGTTTGATTTTTGAAGAGATTGCCTTACTCGCACACGAAGACCTAGAACTAGGCCTTGACTGGGAGACCCTGTTTTCGAGCAGTGCTGTTGCGGCCACGCTCACCTCCTCGGTTGCCGGCGCAGGTGTTGAAGCTGCGCGTGCCGCATTGGGTACCTCGCCAAGCTCGGCCCAGTCTTCGAAATTGATGCTCAGTGCCTTGGCGAAATACGGAACCGTCTTGCGTCATATTTCGATGCCGGTACTGACCTTAAACAAGCGTCCTGTGACGCATGCCCTTCGAACGACCTTTTCGTACATCGATCAAATCAAAACGTCATCGCTCGCATCCGCAGGGTCTTCGTCGTTTTCAAATGCGCAGCCTTCGATGTCAGTCAGTCAAAAAGAAGAAACGGTCGGATCATTTTTAACTCTCGTGCCTGATGCGCAAGAGGATGGGCAAATCCTTTTGTCGGTGGCTTATGACAATACGGTTGCGCAGCCGCTTAAAACGGTGACGCTTGGAGAGCAAAGCGGTCGTATGCAAATTCAGCAAATTACGATTGATGGCCATGGAACCGTGCAGCAGGTCGCACTGAGACCTGGGCAACCCATGCTGATTTCGGGCTTTGAGCAAAAACAAGGTGAGGTTGAACGGCTGCGCCTGACTGCCGATGCGCCAATTGGGTTGGGCGGGCGCGATCGTACGAAGCACAGTCGGATGATCACGCTGATTGTGGTCACAGCTCAAGTCGAAGAAGGGTTTTAACGTGCAACGTCAACGTACACGGGTGCACTCGCAGACGGTTGTCCTGCGCAACGCGTTAGGGCAGTCGGTGCTCTTTGGTATGCATTGGAGCGCGGTCATTGGGAGTCAGGCGATGAAATTGGCGCGCAAGCGGGCGCGGCTGTTGCGCGCGACGCACTTCCTGGTTGCAGGGGCGCCAGCCTCAACGGTTGGGTGCGCGCAGCTTGCTAAACACCACCATAATTCGTCTGAGCCTACTTACTCAGCGGCAGCACTATTTGCCGCCACGTTTCCTATCGCAGCTGTCGCTAGTCTTGTGGCCTTTGAAGACGGACGGTGCTGGATGGTGGCGGCCCACTCAGGTTCAATTCTTTCTCAAACAGATCAATGGTTCGAAAATCTGCCCGAGGCACAAGAGGCACTGAGCGAAATTCGGTTACGGTTTCCAAATCTTCAGGTGCACCAGGTGTGCACGGCAAGCGCAACAGCGCTACCTGAATGGCTCAATGAAAGATGCCCTGAGCAAACGCGCTTACTCATCAATCGAGTCTCTCGGGTCAACGCGAGCGTGGGGTGGGGCATGGTATTGGCCGTCGCCGTAACAGGCGCCTGGACATACTGGCGGCCTGAAACTCCTGTATTTGATGCGACGGTCGTTCAAGATCATTCTGCGCAACGATGGCTTGAGGTCATGAATCACTATGCGTTGCAACACCCAGTGCATGGATTTTCGGATTTGATGCGCGTTATGGCGGATTGGCGTCGTGTGCCCTTCGATCCGTCTGGGTGGAAATTATTAAAAATTCAGTGTGAACCCCTTTTATTCGAGTGGTCGTGCGCAGCGCAGTATCGGCGCGAGCATCGATTAGCCCTGAATCAGCATCTAGAAAGCGCGAAGCCTTTGGGTTGGACTTTGCATCCGATTGCCCTGGATCAGGCTTCGTTGACGTGGACGATCCCGCAGGCCGCTCAAGCACTGAGCCTCGCTCAATCGCAACCACCGTTTGATTGGATGACCACGTTACAGAGCGTCAGTCCTTTATTCGAACACATCCAGCTTGGCGTCCCCGCCAAGCTACGGTTGAGTTCCCCTTTAAGCGCTCAGGGGCAGCCTATCGCCGAGCCAGAGGGCATGCCGCGTTGGGAAAAACGTTCGCTGGCACTGAAAGGTCCGATGCGTTCGTTGTCTGCGTTGCAGGGTTTGCAGATGCCTGTGCGTTGGCGTAGTGCGACCTTAGAGGTTGGCGCTATTTCTGGTCAAGCACTTGCGCGTAGTGCGTTGGTGGTGCAACTTATTGGAGAGATGTTTGAACAGAAAAAAGAGTCAACAGAGTAGGGCGGCGCACAGGATCATTGTTTTTTTGATCTTGTTGCTGCTGCCAGTCGCGCGCTTCGCCTGGGCCACAGAGGTGACACCACAGACGACGATTGAGGAGTTATTGAAGCTCGATGCACAAGCGGCGTTGGTCGCCGCGCGCAAAAATATCTTTGGCCTCACGTCTGGTGCGGCGCTCGAGCAGCAAAGCGCACTGAACGCAACCGAAAGCAATCAGGTTCTGGCAATTTATGGCCTGGGCAAAACACTGACCGCTGAAGTGGTCTTGGACGCTGAGCCCCATATATTTAAAAGTACGCGGGCGCAGCCCATCTGGGGTCAACCGTCAAAGTACACGCTTGAACGTATTGCACCGCCCTGCGTGTATCTAAAAAAAGACGAGAAGACTGAAATCTTATGTTTGAGCAGGGGGCGCTGAGTGCTTGTTGATCACCAACTTCAACAGACTGAAATCAAAACGCACGAGCAATTAATGCAATTAAAGCCCGCCTTCGTGCGTTCGCTGGCTCAAGAGCTTGATGTGCTGAGTTTGCGCGGGCGCGTGTGTCCGGTCAGTTTTTCTGATGGCAGCGTGGGCGTGTTCACCTTGATTGATTATTGCCACGACGATCAGACGCGCGCGCTCCTGAGCCTCTTGGTCGCACGAGGGTTTCGCTTGAATCGGTCGCATCTCTTTGTGTTGCCCGCGGCCTTGTTACTGGCAATCGATCGCTCGTCAGTTGAACGCTTGCCGGTGTCTTCGGTTGTGTCGAGCGCGCGGCAGCTACAACAGGGCGCGCTCGCGACCGCCTTTGATGATTTATTGCGCTGGGGCATCGCACACCAGGCAAGCGATATTCACTTTAATGTGAACCGAAACCAATATTCGTCACCTGTATTGTTTACGATTGCGGGTCGTTATGTCTCGCCCTCAGAGTTCGCGAGTCTGCCCACGGCGACGATGCTCGATATGCTTGCCGTGGCCTGGATGGACATCGAGGGTGGCAACGGGGCGGTGTTTGATCCCATGATTGAGCAACAGGGGCGGCTCAACCGTTGGGTAAATGGTCAAAAGTTTTTACTTCGCTGGGCCTCGCTGGCCACTGATGTTGGCCCTTCAGTATGTTTACGGGTGCTCGCGATGGACGCCTTAGATCAGCTGACGCCTGATCTTCATAGCTTGGGCTACTTAGCGCCTCAGATTCAGCTCTTTGAACACGTGCAGCAAGCGGCTGGTGGCGCGGTGATTCTAGCGGGCACGGTGGGCTCAGGAAAATCCACCACCATTGCGACCTTAATGCGTTCGATTGTTGCGGATCGTAAAGTCATCACCCTTGAGGATCCTGCCGAATACCTGATTCCCAATGCCTTACAAAATACGGTGAGCCGCTGTTTTTCTGAGCACGACGTTCATTCTTTTGATAGCAAGCTTAAGGCCATCAAACGCTCTGCCATGAATGACCTGCTAATCGGCGAAATTCGTGATGAAACCACAGGTCGTGCGTTTATGGATTTAGCGGCGTGCGGCGTCAATTTATATACAACAGTGCATGCGGGCTCGGCCTTATTGATCCCAGATCGCTTAACGTCTAGTTTTATTGGTGTCGCGCGGGATTTGCTGGCGACACCCGGGATTTTAAAGCTGCTGGTATTTCAAACCTTAATGACCAAGCTATGTCCTGCGTGCGCCTTGACGGTTGAGCAAGTGTGTCTGCCGGCCCGGTTCGATGCCTGGCTCAGTGAGGTCGAACAGCGCTTTGGAGTTTCGCGTCACGCGTTGCGGTTTCGTAATCCGCAGGCTTGCTCAGCCTGCATGCATGTGATTGAAGCATTGAGAGGAACAATAGGGCGCACCGTCATCGCTGAGATGATTGACCCCTTAAGAGAAGCAGAATTTCTTCAAGGCGTTAAGAACGGTGATGGCATAGGGCTTTATCGCTGGTTCAATACACGAAGTCAGCAGGCACAGCAGCAACATGATCTGCAGCGCCAATCTGCGCAACAGATCGCGATTTACAAAATGGGGCAGGGCTTGCTCGATCCGTGCGAGGTACAGGCGCGGTTCGGTGGCCTGACCCAATTACCCGTTACCCGAGACGCGCGTGCATAAAGTCAGGCAAGGTATTCAACAGCGCTTTCAGTCCCGGTTGCTACTCGGCTGGCGCGTGCAGATTGCGGCCAGGCAGTTTCGCTCACAGCGGGCCGATTATTACGATTATCTGGCCGAGATGATCGCCGTAACCGCAGGGGCAAAAACACTCTTAAGCGTCTTTCAGGATGATGCTCGGCGTTATGCGCGGCAAGGTGCACGCGGCGTGCTTTCGCAGCATTGGTTCGAAACGTTTCCGAAAAGTGGAGGAGATCTCTTTGCAACCTGGTTCGGGGCCTTGCCGACTGAAGATCTAGTCGCGGTGCAAGCCGCTCAATACGCGGGTGCAGGGGCACTGACTCAAACGTTTCGTCAGCTCGCAGCAGTCGTGCGCGTCACGGATTGCGCTCGCCAGGCGTTCGTCCAAACAGTTTGGGTGGGGTTGGTGGGCATCGCCGTTGCAATCGCGTCAATCTTCGCGATTCCCTTGTTCACCGCGGATCATCTTGCGGGTGTTTTCGCTGCGATTCCACCCGATCGTTACGGGCGTCTGACACGGGGATTATTTTTAACAGCGGATTGGTTAAAACTCTTGTGGCCCGCCTTGTTGGGGTTGAGCGTGAGTTGCGTGGTGCTGACGGTTTGGTCCTTGACGCACTGGTGCGGGGCCGGGCGTCGCTTTGCAGACCACTGGGGCATTTGGCGTTTGTACCGGGTCGTCCAAGCGGTTCGGTTTTTGTCACTCTTGGCGGTGTTGCTCAAGCCGCGGGGCAATACCAGTGCGCGCTTGCGCGAAGCGCTTTTGATTCAACAGCAAGGTGCTGCACCTTGGCTAGAACAGCACGTCGGGGAGATGTTGTTGCGTATCGACGCAGGCGCCTTGGCTGTTGAGGCGCTGAATACGGGCTTGATTGATCACGAAACGTGGTGGTACTTCACTGACATGGTGCAGACGATGGGGCTGGATGAAGGCCTGCAACGTACTAAAACGCGTTTGGCGGCGTTCACGGTTCAGCGCCTGCAAAGACAGGCGCTGGTGTTGCGCTGGTCGCTTTTACTGGTGTCGGTCGGTGTGGTGTTAGCGGTTGCGTTTTGGCACTTTCGCGTGTTCGATGAATTACGCCAGTCGTTGAGTTTGTTCTACGCGCACTAAGACGTGTTGCGATGATTTCATTAATTTGTTTTGGAGCCGCTGTGATGACAAATCCTTTCCGAACGTTTACGGAACCCGTTATTTTGAAGAGGATTCGACCACCTCTGAAGCCGCTGACGAGGGGTGCTCGCGGCCTGGATGCTCAGACTGGTTTTTCGTTAATCGAGATTTCGATTGTGACCACACTCATGATGCTGATTGCCATTATTGGGATTCCGGCGATTCAAGGCTATGTCATAGAAAATAAAGTGCCGCGCGTGGCCGAAGAAGTGCAGCGCTTTGTCGCGCGCATGAAAGCAAATACCAACGGGTTTGGAGCAAGCCCCTATGCGGGGCTCGACAGCGGTATTCTGGCCAATGCGTTACGTTCTTCAAGCGTGGTGTCGGTCACGGGGTTTGGTTCAGGTGCAAGCGTTGCGCATGGGCTGGGCGGTACAGGGGCTTCAGGGCGAGGGGTGATCTCTGTGGCGCCCCAGGCTCTTGCCGGTGCCTTGAATGGCTCGGCGTTTTCTTTGACCTTGAATGATGTGAATCAGGCTGCCTGCCCAGCGCTGGCGTCTATTTTGCAGCGGTTGGCTGAAGTGGTCACGGTTGCTGGCGCGTCTGGTCCGATCATGGTTAAAAATGCGTTGACCGAGCCCTCGATGCCCTACAACCCGATGCTGGCCGATGCCCAATGCGTGAGTGGCGATCGCAACACGTTTGTTTTTACGATTCGCTAATGAAGAAGCGTCACACTAAAGAGGGCGGTTTTGCACTGCTCGAACTGATTGTCGTGATGGCGTTAACTGCGTTGGTGGCACTTTGGGGGGCGTCTGCCTGGATGCAACAGGCTGAAGACGCCGCTGCGCAGTCAACCGGGGTCTGGTTGTTGACCCTTAAGAAAGCCGTCGACCAAATGCTTGTTCGTCAGGCAGATGTTTTAGTTGGGATTGTTGAAGCGGATCCCAAGGGTTCTGGTTATCGCGATATCTGGCGCCCGACGCTCTCTGAGTTAAGTGCTGCAGGGCATCTGCCAAAAGGCTTTCCGAGTCGTTCTGCGTTGGGGTACGAAGCTGCGATTCAGGTGTTTGCTCCCAGCGGTCCGTGTTTGACGCGAGGCTGCAAAATTGAAGCCTTAGTCTGGGCTAAACCCCTAAACGGCCAGCTGCAACAGGCGGCCGATACGAGCCGATTGGGCAAGCTCATGATGGCGCTTGAGGGGCAGGGGGCGTCGGTGCATCCTTTGGCACCTCAGCGAATCAAGGGCCCTTTGTTTGAGCGGCAGAACCCCCCAAGCCCTGAGCATTCGTCTTTTCCAGTCGGTACGATTGCCGCTTTAAGTTTTTATGACTCAACGCAGTATGCGCACTTTGTTCGACAAAATGACCTGCGTGATACACGGCTCAAAGGCGGTCTTGCTGTGGACCAAGGTATTTCGACGCAAGCCGGAGTTACCGCAACGGGCGCGGTTCGGGCGGGTACCCGGGTGTCTGCCGCCGAGTACTTGCAGGTGGGTGCCTTCGCGGCAGCCGGCGCTGGCTGCGAAGCAGAGGGCTTAATTGGGCGCGCGGCCGAGGGCGGTCTTTTGGTGTGCCATCAGGGACGCTGGCAGCTTTCAGGGTCAGATTTCGGGGGGATTTTTATGACGCACAGTTGGCGTTCATGTCACCGCAATCAGCACATCGCCGAATTTTTCCAGTTTGCTTCTGATGGGATCGATATGACGAACCCAAGAACCGGCGAGTGCAGTTGCCCAGCGGGGTTTTCGCCAAGGCTCTTGGCCATCTGGCGCTTTCAGCAGAGCGAGCCGGCCGCATACCGCAGTTTTATCTGCCTGCGTTAGCCCGCCGGGCAGGTTCGAGCAGAGCCTTTATACTAGGCGTCTTAATTCTTGGGTTACACCGGTTTGCGGTGTGACGGTCTGTCTACTATTTCTGTGCTGCGCGATGAAAACGTCCGAAATCCGTCAAAAATTTTTGCAGTATTTTCAGTCTCAGGGGCACACAGCCGTGCCGTCCTCGTCGCTCATACCGGGCAACGATCCGACCCTGCTGTTTACAAATTCTGGGATGGTGCAATTTAAGGACGTCTTTACGGGCAAAGACTCGCGTCCCTACAAGCGGGCCACCTCATCACAGCGCAGTGTGCGTGCGGGTGGTAAGCACAACGATCTAGAAAATGTGGGCTATACAGCCCGCCACCATACGTTTTTTGAGATGCTGGGCAACTTTAGCTTTGGCGATTATTTCAAGCGTGATGCGATCAAGTTTGCTTGGGCCATGTTGACTGAAGTCTATGCGTTGCCAAAAGACAAGCTTTGGGTAACGGTCTATCAAGAAGACGACGAGGCCTATGGCATCTGGCAAAACGAAATCGGCGTACCTGCCGAACGTATTGTGCGCATTGGTGACAACAAGGGTGCACGCTACGCCTCTGACAATTTTTGGCAAATGGCCGATACCGGTCCGTGTGGCCCCTGCACTGAAATTTTTTACGATCATGGCGCTGAGATTTGGGGTGGCCCACCGGGCTCGCCACAAGAAGATGGCGATCGTTATATCGAGATCTGGAATCTCGTGTTTATGCAGTTCGAGCGTGATGCGGCTGGCACCTTAACGCCGCTACCCAAGCCCTGCGTCGATACAGGGATGGGACTTGAGCGCTTGGCCGCTGTCTTGCAGCACGTGCACTCTAACTACGAGATTGATTTGTTTGTGGCGTTGATTGCTGCGGCTTCGCGCGAAACCGGCTGCCAAGATCTGTCGCATAACTCGCTTAAAGTCATCGCGGATCACATCCGTGCTTGCAGCTTCTTGATCGTCGATGGCGTCATCCCCAGTAACGAAGGGCGCGGTTATGTGCTGCGCCGAATCATCCGTCGGGCGCTGCGTCACGGCTATAAATTAGGCCAGACCAAGCCGTTCTTTTATTTGCTCGTCAAAGACCTGGTCAAAGAGATGGGGCAGGCCTATCCAGAGTTGGCAAAAACAGCCGCTCGGGTTGAACAAGTGTTGCGCCAAGAAGAAGAGCGTTTTGGTGAAACCCTTGAGCATGGCATGAAAATTCTTGACATTGCGCTTGCCGCGTTGCCTGCAGTCAAGCCTGGCAGTGCAGCTGCACCTATGCTGGATGGCAATACAGTTTTCACGCTCTACGATACGTACGGTTTTCCGTTTGATCTCACCGCTGATATTTGTCGCGAACGAAACGTTGAAGTCGACCAAGCGGGCTTTGATACTGCGATGGATCGCCAACGCGATCAGGCCCGTGCCGCGGGCAAGTTCAAAATGGCAGAGGGGCTTGTTTACCAAGGCGCACTCACCAACTTTGAAGGCTATGAACACCTGCAAACAGAAGCAAAAGTGTTGGCCTTGTATGTGGGCGGTGCGGCGGTCGATAGCGTCTCAGCCGGCCAAGATGCGATTGTGGTGCTAGATACGACACCGTTTTACGCAGAGTCAGGTGGTCAGGTGGGTGATACGGGTCAGTTGTTGGCCGCTCAAGACGCCACCCGTTTTGCAGTACTCGACACACAAAAAATTCAACCCAATGTGTTTGGCCATCATGGCAAGCTGGTCTCGGGTGCCTTAAAGCTTGGCCAGGTCGTTGGCGCGCAGGTTGATCCTGAGTATCGCGCGCGCACGGTGCGCAATCACTCTGCAACGCACTTAATGCACAAAGCCTTGCGCCAGGTGCTGGGGGCGCATGTGCAGCAGCGCGGCTCGTTGGTGGATGCGGATAAAACCCGCTTTGACTTTGCCCATGATGCGCCGATTTCTGATGCAGATATCACGCAGGTCGAAGCCTTGGTCAATGCCGAGGTGCTGGCAAATAATGCTGCCCAAGCGCAAGTCATGTCTTACGACGATGCGGTGAAAGGTGGCGCCATGGCGTTGTTTGGCGAAAAATACGGTGACACGGTGCGTGTGCTGGACATCGGTTTTTCGCGTGAGCTGTGTGGTGGTACCCATGTGGCCCGCACGGGCGATATCGGTTTGTTCAAAGTCGTCTCTGAGGGTGGCGTTGCAGCGGGCGTGCGCCGTATTGAAGCCGTCACAGGCAGCAATGCGTTGGCCTGGGTGCAAAATCTCAATGCAACGGCCCAGCGTGCAGCTGCCGCACTTAAAACGCAGCCTGCTGAGCTTCCAGAGCGGATTGCACTGCTCCAAGAGCAGCTTAAAGGTGTTGAAAAAGAACTCGAACAGGCGCGCGCCAAGCTCGCTTCTAGCGCCGGTAATGCACTGACGGATCAGGCAATTGCTATGCCTGCCGGGTTTAAGTTGCTGGTGACTGAGGTGCAGGGTGTTGACCCTAAAGATTTGCGTTCGATGGTTGATCAGCTGAAAGATCGCTTGAAATCGGCAGTCGTCTTGCTGGCGGCTCGCTCAGCCGATGGAAAAATCAGCTTAGTGGGCGGCGTGACTGCCGACCTATCCGGAAAAATTAAGGCAGGTGATTTGGTCGGTTTTGTCGCCGGACAAATCGGCGGTAAAGGCGGTGGTCGCCCCGATATGGCCATGGGTGGCGGTACCGATTTGGCTGCGTTACCGGGTGCCTTGAGCGGCGTCAAAGGCTGGCTCGAGGCGAAAGCTTAGGCTGGTCATGACGGATTCCTCGCCCGTAACACCTGAATTTCAGCATACGGTTGACGCCGTGGGGTTAGCCTGCCCCTTGCCGATCTTGCGTGCCAAAAAGGCCTTGGCAACAATTGCCAGCGGTGAAGTATTGCGTGTGATCACCACTGACCGTGGCGCCGTCCGTGATTTTCAAGCCTTTTGCCGGCAAACAGGCAACGAGCTTTTAGCCCAGGTCGATGACGTAGAGCAGGTGACCCATTACCTGAAACGACGTTTGAAACCAACGCCTTAAACGCTGTCGCCTTTTAGTAAAAAGATGCTATACTGCTAGACTTTCCTGAACATTTTCAAGGTATTACCTATGGTCGTG
>CAIYCP010000326.1 GCA_903924715.1 uncultured beta proteobacterium | reverse complement strand
CTTCTAAATTTTATAATTTGCACACTTGCGTGCTGAAATTTGTTTATTGTGAGATTTTAATAATGTTCGCTTCGACTACTAGTACAAAACGTTCAGTCTTGAGCCAGCTTGCCTCTAAGTTGCTGTCGTTTGCCGCCGTCTCTGGTCTGGCGCTCGGTTTAACGCTTGCGTCACATGCGCAGTCTGAGGCGCAGGGAACCAAGATCGGTTTTGTCAACACAGAGCGTATTTTGCGTGACTCGGCACCGGCTAAAGTCGCACAGACAAAAATTGAAAACGAATTCAAAAAGCGTGCTGAAGAGCTTGAAAAACAAGTTGCTAATTTGCGCAGCTTGGCACAAAAACTTGAAAAAGATGCGCCTGTACTGTCAGAGTCAGAGCGTAATAAGCGTCAACGTGAATTGGCAAACATTGATGCCGATTTGCAGCGCAAGCGTCGTGAAATTCAAGAAGACTCTAGCCGTCGGCGCAACGAAGAGTTCGCGACCATCATCGAAAAAGCAAATGCTGCAATCAAAAAGATTGCTGAACTAGAAAGTTTTGATATTGTGATCCAAGATGCCGTCACCGTGAATCCACGTGTGGATATCACCGATAAGGTGATTCAGGCACTTGGTAAATAAACTGGCAGCCCAATGCCTGTTCTATTAACCCCCGAACGCGCACCGTTACTGTCTCAGTTACTCAAGGCGATTCCTGGGGGCTTGGTTCAGAAGATTGTCCCCGGTATCGGACAGTTTTCAGATCCGACTGTGGCGGGCTTAGGTGCGTTGCCCAATGCGGGTCCGTACGAAGCCTCGTTTATTGTTCATCCAAAATATCTTGAACAACTCGCCGTCACGCAAGCGGCGGCGGTGATCGTTTTGCCTGAGATTGACGAGCTTTTGTCACAAGCACCTGTACAACCCGCTTACGCCCGTGTTGTGTGCAAACACCCTTATCTGTTGTACGCGCGAATCGCGCAATGGTTTGATTGGGCGAGGCAGCCCGCACGCGAAATTCGTGTGCATCCTTCCGCGGTCGTGGATCCGACGGCCATCTTGGCACCAAGCGTCACAGTCGGACCGCTGGCCGTCATTGGTGCCCGATGCACGATTGAGGCAATGGTTCAGATTGGTGCTGGTTGTGTTCTGGGGGCTGATGTAAAAGTTGGCGCTTCAACCACGATTCATCCTCGCGTTTCGATTTACGACGGTGTGCAAATTGGTGCACGTGTCATTGTGCATAGCGGTGCAGTGCTTGGTGCGGATGGATTCGGATTTGCACCGGATCCAAGTCTGGCTAAAGGTGCCTGGGGGAAAATCCCCCAACTTGGTGGGCTCGTGATTGGTAACGATGTTGAAGTCGGTGCAAATACAACGATCGATCGCGGCGCGCTTGAAAATACAGTGATTGAAGATGGTGTAAAACTCGACAATCAAATCATGATCGCTCATAACTGCCGAATTGGTACGCACACTGCGATTGCAGCCTGCACGGCAGTGGCGGGATCGACGACGATCGGTGCCCGTTGCACGATCGCTGGTGCGGCCGGGATTGCAGGTCATATTACGATTTGTGATGATGTGTTTGTTTCGGGTGGAACCGGGATCACGAGCGATGTCACTGAGCCGGGTCGGTATACGGGCGTGTTCCCGTTTGCGCCGCATGCCGATTGGCAGCGTAATGCCGCGGTGATCTCGCAGCTTTCAAGTATGCGCAAGCGGCTTCGTAAGCTCGAGCGTGAATAGTTTTTATTGCAGTGTCATAATCGTTCGCTTAGGTTAGACGCAGGACTTATAGGAATCTCCATGCAATTCGATATCAAAAGTATCCTTGAAAGATTGCCCCATCGATACCCGATGTTGCTGATTGATCGTGTTCTAGAAATGGTGCCCGGAAAATCGATTAAGGCGCTTAAAAACGTTTCAATTAACGAACCATTTTTTGTGGGTCATTTTCCGCACCACCCAGTCATGCCTGGTGTGTTGATTCTTGAAGCAATGGCCCAAGCTGCGGCCATTTTCTCGTTTGCTGAAGAAACCGGGCTCAAGCCAAAAGATCAAGAAAGCGTTTATTACTTTGTTGGAATTGACGGCGCGCGTTTTCGTAAGCCCGTGCTGCCAGGCGATCAATTGCACATTGAAGTCGTCGCCGAACGTCTGGGTAGCAAAATCTGTAAATATCAGGGGCGTGCCTTTGTCGATGGGCAAGAGGTTGCTGAAGCCAAGTTGATGTGCGCGATTCGTCCTGTGGAATAAAAAATGTCAGCGCTTATTCATACGACTGCGTTGATCGATCCGTTGGCTCAATTAGATCCATCAGTGAGCGTCGGTCCTTATTCGATTGTTGGTCCTCACGTAAAAATTGGTGCGAATACAAAGATTGGCGCGCACTGCGTCATCGATGGCTACACCACGATCGGGCAAGATAATCACTTTTATCGCTTTTGTTCTGTGGGTGGAATGCCTCAGGATAAGAAATACGCCGGAGAGCCCACGCGTCTTGAGATGGGTGATCGCAATATGGTTCGCGAATACGTGACGATCAACACGGGTACCGTGCAAGATGTCGGCGTGACGCGCTTGGGTTCAGATAACTGGGTGATGGCCTACGTTCATGTCGCGCATGACTGCCAGATCGGTAGCAACGTGATTTTGGCCAATGGCGTGCAAATGGGCGGGCATGTTCATATTGGTGATTGGGCAATCGTAGGTGGCTTAGCGGCTGTGCATCAGTTTGGTCGTATCGGTGCACATAGCATGACCGGTGGTCAAAGTGCTCTGCATATGGATGTGCCACCCTACGTGATGGGTTCCGGAAACCCCTGTGTGCCTGTCGGCGTCAATGTTGAAGGTTTAAAACGGCGAGGCTTTTCGCCAGAAGCGATCAGCGCGCTACGCGATGCCTATAAGTTGATCTATCGTCGCGGGCTAACCTTAGACGATGCGCGTAGCCAGATGCGCGAGCGCCAAGTGCAAGAGCCAGCGGTTGCACCTGCGTTGCAAGTGATGCTTGATTTTCTTGATACAAGTGCTCGAGGCATTATCCGCCCATGACTTGGCGGCTTGGGCTCGTTGCGGGCGAACCTTCGGGTGATTTGATCGCGGCAAGAGTTCTGGCGGGTGTACAACAAGCGGATCCGCAGGTACTGGCCCAAGGTATTGGAGGGCCTCAGTTGTTGCAGCAAGGGCTTGAGCTTTGGCATCCGATGCAGGCGTTGACTGTGTTTGGGTATGTCGATGCGCTCAAACAGATCCCGACCTTGCTTCGTACGTATTTCGATGTCAAGAATCGTTGGCTGGCTGAACCGCCCAAGGTGTTTCTGGGCATTGACGCGCCAGACTTTAATCTACGTCTAGAACATAAACTGAAAACCGCCGGTATCCCAACGGTTCATTTAGTGAGCCCATCCATTTGGGCGTGGCGGTACGAACGTATCCACTTCATCAGACAATCTGTTTCACACATGCTGGTGATGTTTCCTTTTGAAGAAGCGATTTATCAAAAAGAAAAAATCCCGGTCACCTTTGTCGGGCATCCGCTTGCGGACGCGATTCCACAAGAACCCAACAAACTTGAGGCGCGTCAGCGCTTAGGACTCGACCAACACGCGCGCGTATTAGCGATGCTGCCCGGTAGCCGGGCCTCCGAAATCAAATGGATTGCACCCCGATTTTTACAAGCTGTGCAACGATTACAAAAGCGTGATCCTCAGTTGCATGTACTCGTGCCGATGGTCAACGCGGCACGTTTGGCTGAGTTCAAAAGTATTTTGCAAAATAATCCAATCGACAATTTGCATATTTTGACCGCTGATCTGCTGCCAAGAAACGCAGGCGTTGCCTCGGGTGCTTCTGCGTCCTCTGCACCTTCTGTACAGAAAAGACCTGTTGCCTGGGAGGCCCTCGAGGCCTGTGATGTGGCGTTGGTGGCAAGTGGTACGGCGACTTTAGAAACGGCCTTATTCAAAAGGCCGATGGTGATTTCGTATGCGGTTTCGCCTTGGGTGCGTCGCGTGATGGCTTGGAAATCTGGTCAACAAAGGCCATATGTCCCTTGGGTGGGTTTGCCAAATGTGTTGTTGAATGAGTCGGTCGTGCCAGAGTTGATTCAAGAAGATGCGACCCCAGAAGGGCTCGCTGCTGCCGTGTACGAAAAACTGGTGAACGAGCGGCAGGCAAACCAGATTGTGGCGAGATTCCATGCGTTACACCACTCGTTACGTTGCGATACTGCGACTCGGGCAGCCGAGGTGATTTTACAAATTGCGCAGGAAGGCACTCCAAAAATTCAAGGTGCTATCCGATGAGCCGCCGAACGCAACCCAGTCTTTTTGTTAGTGTGGATCCGACCGCACAATTTTGTGCAGGGGTCGATGAGGCGGGACGTGGTCCGCTGGCGGGTGATGTGTATGCAGCGGCGGTGATTCTTGATCCCGCTCAACCGATAGAGGGATTGGCCGACTCAAAAGTGTTGACCGAGAAGCGGCGCGATGCGCTCGCTCCCCTGATTCAGCAGCGGGCGTTAGCGTGGTGTGTTGCGCTTGCAAGCGTCGAGGAAATCGATCAAATGAATATCCTGCAGGCCACACTCCTGGCCATGCAGCGCGCGGTGCTTGGCTTGAAGATTACACCCCAGTTAGCTTGGGTGGATGGCAATCAGGCGCCACGTTTAACGTGCCGAGTACAAACCGTGATCAAAGGCGACGCGTTGGTACCCGCCATTTCAGCCGCATCAATTTTGGCCAAAACCGCGCGTGATGCAGATTTAATGCGTTTGCACGGGCTTTATCCGTCTTACGGGTTTAACCTTCATAAAGGTTACGGAACCGCGCTGCATATGGCGCGTTTAAAAGAGTTTGGTCCTTGTCCTGCACATCGCCGCAGTTTTGCGCCGGTGCGACGCTTATTGGAGTCGTGTTGAAACATATTGAATCTCGTTCGAACCCGTTGTTTAAACAGCTGTACAAATGGCAATCTAGTGCGGGTCGAAGAGGTGAACCGGTCATTTTAGACGGCATTCATTTGTGTGAGTCATGGCTGGGTGTCGGGCGCCCACCGCAGTACGCCATCTTCGACATGGATCGAATAGAGGAACCCCAGTTAGTTGAGTTGATCGACAAGTTACCACCTGAAGTGTGTCTGACGATGTCGGGTACGTTGCTCGGCGGTCTCTCGAGTTTTAATACGAATCAAGGCGTGCTCTTTGTCGTTCAGCCTAAGGTAGATACTTTGCCCATGCGGGTGAAAGAGTCGGTGGTGATTCTTGATCGGATTCAAGACCCAGGCAATGTGGGCACCTTGCTGCGCACCTGTGCTGCAGCCGGTATTAAGCGCGTATTTGCAACGACCGGTACGGCCACGCTTTGGTCGCCTCGCGTCTTGCGCAGTGGGCAAGGTGCGCATTTCGCACTGCGACTGCACGAACAAATCGATCTCAGTGCGATGATCGCGACGCTTGAGGTTCCGTTAGTGGTGACGACACTGACCGCTGCGCAAAATCTTTTTGCAACTGAGTTACCTGCGCATTGTGCCTGGGTGTTCGGTAATGAAGGGCAGGGTGTTGATTCTGCCTTAATTGAAAAAGCGTCGATCAAGGTGCGAATCGAGCATGAGTTGCAGGGTGCCGAGTCTCTCAATGTGACAGCGGCAGCCGCAATTTGTTTGTTTGAACAGCGTCGACAACATCAAACTAAAGTCTAGTTTGTTAATACGCTGAGTGTTTATCGAGCCCAACCTCTTGTAGCACGGTCGTTGAGATCTCTTCGATTGATTTTGTCGTGGTCGAGAGCATGGGGATCGAATCACGACGCATCAAACGCTCGGCCTCTGCGACCTCGTGACGACACTGTGCAAGAGAGGCGTAGACGCTGTCTGGACGCCGTTCGTAGCGCACCTCTGTGAGTCGCTCGGGCTGAATCGTGAGACCGAAAAGTTTCTTTTTAAATTGAGAGAGCGTGCTCGGCAAAGCATTTCGCTCAAAATCTTCAGGAATAAGGGGGAAGTTCGCAGCCTTAATTCCGTACTGCATGGCAAGGTATAGGCTGGTCGGCGTTTTGCCACAACGTGATACCCCGATCAAAATCACGTCGGCCTGCGCTAAATCGCGGACAAACTGGCCGTCATCATGCGCGAGACTAAAGTTAATCGCTTCGATGCGGTCCCGGTACGCGTTTGAACTCACCGACAAGTGTGATTTTCCGATCGAGTGACTGGATTTAACGCCAAGATTCTGCTCAAGTGGTTCGACAAAAGCACCGAACAAATCCAGAAATAGAGCGTTTGCTGCTTTGACACGCGCCAAGATCTCTGGATTCACGAGCGTGGTGAAGACGATGGGTTGGTTTCCTTGGTCGACCGCGCAACGGTTAATACGACTCACGACCCCGTCTGCTTTCTCAACCGTATCCACAAAGGGCATTCG
>CAIYCP010000325.1 GCA_903924715.1 uncultured beta proteobacterium | reverse complement strand
TATGAATTTGAATCAGATCAATAACAGGTTTACCGATTCTTTTAAATGATGTTTCTAGTTGCTCGCGGGCTTCGGCGGCGTTGGCCTGTCCGCCTCGGGCTACATTCAATTTTGTTGCCCAAAACAATTTCTTTTGTAAATTGAGTTCTTGCGCGATACGACCAGACACTTCTTCAGACGCGCCGTAGCTTGGCGCCGTGTCGAATAAGGTGCCCCCAAGTTCATTCATTTTTTCAAAGACGGCTTTTAGGGCGGCATGATCCTCGGTGCGTGCAACTTGAGCGAAGGTTGCCGAACTTCCTAAACCAATCAGCGGAAGTTTTTCGCCTGTTTTGGGAATGGCGCGCATCAAAAGCGGTGCGGCAGCCTTGGCTGCAGGCGCTTGCGCCACTGTTGAGCCAACCGAAAGTAGACCGGCGGTACCTAGAGCCAGGCCAAGCACGTCGCGACGTGTTGTCATTTTGAGTTCCCTTGAAATTTATGTTGAGCCACACCAAGCCAGATCCCAAGCGCAATCCAGATAATTGAAAGCGGAACGACCACAACGGTCAAACCCGCCAAACCCATCCCCAGCTTGCCGAGCAAGCCTTCTGTTTGAGCGCCGATCACATCGCCGCCACGATACACAAAGGTATCAATAAAGGCCTTTGCTTTGTAGCGGTCGCTGCGAGGCACCACTGTAAACAGGGTTTCTCTCGCAGGGCGCATCACGCCGCGTTGAACAGCTCTGAAGCTTGCATCTAGAACGATTAAGGCAGTGAGTGAGCCTACGATGGCTAAACCAATAAAGCCCAGAGCAACAGTGATGGGCAAGAGTGCCAATGTGAAGGCAACACCGAGCCGCTTCATCAGATGGCCAGTAATTAAGGCTTGCAAGACAAAGGTAGCGCTTTGTGTGATCAGATCGATGCGCGCAAACGCAGCGGTTCGGGTGTCTGTGTCAATGCCAAGGGCTGCGACCATTTGCAGCCGAGTGAAGTAAATGAAGGTGGCAATCACTGCAACGATCAACACATAGGCAGCCGTGCCAAGCAGGTAGGGAGAACGCAACACGGCAAGCAAGCCTTCAAAGGCATTTCCACCAATCACCTCGTGATCGCTGCTGGGCTGAGAGCCTGCCGCAGGCTGCAACCTGCTAAACCACCAGGCTGCGAGGACGGCCATGACTAAAAAGGCAGCAGCAATCAAAAGCAAGGCAGCCGTGCCAAGGGGCTTAGCTAAAACACTTGCTAGCCAGGGGCCAAAGATTGCCCCAAGTGTGCCCCCTAAGGCGATTGCCCCAAAAAGTCGCTGACTTTGTTCAAGCGTAAAACGATCTGCCATGAGTGCCCAAAACAGCATGGTCGCAAAAAGATTGAAGACACTGAACCAAACATAAAATACTTGACCCGAGGTTTCACCGATCGCAGTAGGGGCGACGACCAGTAAGAAATAGAACACGACTAAGCCAAATGCAAAGAATAAGTAGGTAGCGGCAATGAATACCATTCGCCTGAAGCGGCTCACTAAGAAACCGAACAACGGGTTCATGGCAAGGGTGATCACTACGGTCGCAATAAACAGCCAGCGAATTGCCTCGATGCCGCGCTGCATGCCAAGCGCCTCACGGGCGGGGCGCACGACCATGAGCGCGGTCAATACGCAAAAAAAGAAGAGCGCCGCCACCAAGGTTTGCGCAAGCTCATCGCGGCGCACGTTGGTGAAGGTTTGAAGTAGGGTTTTCATGGCGCTATCTTATCGGATGAGCCACTTTTTACAAGAGGTTTATTAAAAAAACCAAGCTTAGTCTGTGTGCGCGATAACATAGGCAATCGAACATAAAAAGGATTGGAGATGAGCCTTAGTACACGCGTTGAAATACACGAATTTGAGTTTGATGCCCAGAACTTGTCGCGCCAAGGAATTGTCAAAGAGATTGGCCCCTTTGTGTTTGCATTGATTGGTGCGCTCTCAATCTTGACCTATATCCCTGCAATCTCAATCTGGCTGCCCCGAGTGCTCAATCACTGAGTCAAGATTAGCTTGCCAGCCTTGATTACCTTAGTCCATTTCTCAATTTCAACTGGAATACGGGCTTGAGCAGACGCGGTGCTGTCGCCAATGACAGTAATCCCGATTGCACCAAGCTTTTCGATGACATCGGCTCGTTTAAGAATGATGTTTACTTCGAGATTGAGTCTTGCCACGATGTCCTTAGGCGTATTCGTTGGGGCAAATAGCGTGTAGTTAGTCGCGGCTTCATATTCCGTCAATCCTGCTTCGATAAAGGTTGGTACGTCGGGTAACGTACTCGAGCGTTCAGCACTGCCTACGGCTAAGGCGCGAGTCTTGCCAGCACGGATATTTGCCAAATGTGCAGGCAGACTATCGAGAGACATCGCCACGCGACCAGAAAGTAAATCAGGCATAAATTGCGTGGTGCCGCGATACGGAACATGCACAATATCTGTGCCAGACATTTGTTTAAATAATTCCATATTCAAATGAACTTGGCCACCCACTCCCGATGACGCATAGCTCAAGGCATCGGGTTTGGCTTTAACCAAGGCGATTAACTCTTTTAAATCCCTTGCCGGTACGTCAACATTGATGACAAGTCCGACGAGGCCAAAGCCAAGCTGCACAACGGGTAGTAAGTCGCGTTTCATCTCAAAGCTCAGCGCAGGGTGCGCATGGGGCGCAATCGCGTAGTCAACAATGCTGCCGACCATCAAGGTGTAGCCATCGGGTGCACTACGGGCGAGTTGTGCGGCACCGATCGTGGCGCCTGCGCCTGGTCGATTTTCAACGGTGATGGTGCTGTTTAAAGCGGGTGCTAAACGGTCGGCAATGAGGCGCGTCACAGTGTCGACTCCACCCCCTGCAGGGTAGGGTGAAATCATGGTAATGGGTTTACCTGGCCATGCTTGCGCACCCGCGTGGCCAGAAAAAAATGCAAGTAAAAGACAAGTGACAACACTCAAGCTTTTTAAACTGAGTGCAGCGATGCGGTATTGATGGGCGGTATGCATTCTTGATCCTTAGCGTTAGCGCGTGATGTCAAAGGTTTCTTTAAACGCGTACAACCGACAAGGGCATCAGCCCTTTTGCAAAAGCGATTTGGCAGCCAAGTCCTTCGCGTGCGATATGATCAAAGCACTCATCGGTCCAGCAAAGTGAATGCGGCGTTAACAGAACCTGCTGCATTTTGAGCAATGGGTTGTCAGTTTGAATCGGCTCTTGCTCAAACACATCAAGTCCGGCGCCGGCAATCACGCCTTGCTCTAGCGCGTCAATCAAAGCAAGTTCATCTACGATTGGGCCGCGCGCCATATTTATTAGAAACGCGGATGACTTCATTTTTGAAAGGCGTTCGCGATTGATGATGTGTTTTGTTTTTTCATTCAGGACGAGGGTCGTGACTAAAAAATCACTTTGCGCTAAAAGTGTGTCTAGATCGACCAAAGACGCTCCGCAAGCAGAAATCGCTTCTGGTTGAGCGAACGGATCGCAGGCCAGCATCCGCCAGCCAAAAGGGCGCGCCAAGTTCAGTAGTTCTAAACCAATGCCCCCAGCACCTAAAACGCCTAAGGTACGTGTAGTGAATCCTAGGCCCATGTGATTGGTTCGAGTGTTCCATTCGCCCTGACGGATGAGATTGTCTTTTGCGAACAAACGCCCAGCCAAGGCAAAAATCATGGTGAGCGCCGCGACGGCAACTGGGCGACGCACGGCGATCGGCGTATTGGTTGTGAGGATTCCTTTCGCGGTCAGCGCGGCGACATCGACCGAGTCATAGCCCACGCCATGTCGCGAAATCAATCGCACGCGACAGTCTGCTCGCGCTACCGACCGAGCGGTGACCGCAGGACTGTTGACGTGCAAACCGTCATAACGTGCCATGATGTCAGGTGTAATTTCAGTGACCGATTCATCAATGAACTCCCAATCGATATGTTTTTCTTGCTTTAAGAGTTCGAGCGGACCTAAGCCAAAGCTTGGCGAACCGTCACTGGTGAGCAGGTCTCTTGTGATTCCAAGGCGAAACGTCATATTCAGGCTCCCGTTTTGATATCGTCAATTAATGTGCCCATCGCCTGTTGTAACAGGCCCGAGTCTGTTCCTGCAGCGAGCATCGTGTAGCCCATCGCTTTTGCTCGCGCGATCCAAGCCGGGTCCGTTGCCATGAAGGCCGCAATTTTTCCGTATTGTCTGGCGACGTTTGCCACGCGCGCCATGGCCTCTAGAAATAATGGGTTTTCGAATTGAGCAGGAATTCCCATAAAGTTTGTGAGGTCGAAATGCCCTAACCAAAGGACATCGATTCCATCAACGGCAGCGATCTCTTCGATATTTTCAAGACCACGCTCAGTTTCGATTTGCGCCATGATCAGCGTGCGTGCATGGTATGCCTCTACTTTTTCGGTGACAGCGCCGCCTTGGTAGTCACATTGTGCAAAGCCAAAGGCGGCCCCTCGACGACCAATGGGAGGGTAGCGACAGGATTGGACGATGCTCAAGGCGTGCTCGCGTGATTCAACCATGGGAATCATGACGCCGTGAGCACCTAAGTCGAGGGCTCGAGCCAGCCAGGTATATTCGCCGCGCGGCACCCGTACCATGGGCGTGATCGCAAGGCCGCGACACGACGCAAATAACCATTTTAAAGTTTCAAAACTTAAGCCAGTGTGTTCCATGTCGTAGAGCACAAACTCTGCGCCAGCGTTCACTAAAATGCTTGACATGCCAGGTGAAAAAAATTCAAAGACCATCGCCCCGGGCACTGTTTGACCCGACATAATTTTATTTTTCAACGGTTCTTGTTTATGCATGATTGCTCCTGTTTACTAAAAAATCGCGAGTGCTAACCCTGTGGCGAAGGCGGCACCGAGTTCTTCACTTGTTTGAAGTGAAGCTTGGTCAATGTATTTGGCTTGTAGGATCTCTTCTTTTTTTTGGGCACGTGTCAAAACCACAGTCGGTTCAGCGATTCTTTTTAGGCGCCAGCCTGTTGCAATCTTTTCGAGTTGTCTGAGGGCACCTTGCCCATCACTGCCGGCGCAGATCACTGTTGCATAAGGACGGCCATTTAAATGATCAAGCGCGTGATAATAGGTACGATCAAAAAAATCTTTCATCAAGCCGCTCAGTGATCCCAACATCTCGGGCGCAATAAAGACGTAGCCACCGGCTTTAAGTAGGTGGTCGATTCGTGCGTTCTGGGCTTGCAGTAAAACCACCTCGATCGTTGCTTCTTGTTTTGCGCCACGTGCAACGGCCTGGGCTAACTGCTCAGAGCCACCGGTAGTCGTGTGATAAATGATCAGAAGTTGTTTCATATCGATTCGCAAATTATCGAATCGCACCAAACCACAGGCCACGTTTGGTGCAACTCAGTGCAAAAAAACCAACTGAAATCGCGGCAACGACATAATGCAGTTGTTGATAGCCGGCAAAAAAAGCAGCCTCAGGTGTGCTGCCCATGGCTAAGGCGTTCGACTCGCCTCGATCAACGAGCCAAAGCCAACAAACCGCACCGGTGACGATGCCTAGCATGCGAGTCAGTACAGCAAGACTTCCGGCGACACCGCGCGACTGCGGGGGTAAATCGGCCATCATCCAGTCTGAATAAATCACTTGAAAAAGCCCAAGCCCCGCCCCTTGTATAGCGATGCTAATCACCATCCAGGCAACGGCGATCGATGCGGACCATAGGCATATTGATACTAGTCCTAGGCAGCATAGGCATGCCGCGATGAAGCCCGTTTTATTTAAACCGTATCGACGAACGAACATTGGAGTTAGGGCCGCGCCCGCTAATCCTCCAAGCGCCCATGAGACTAATAACGCACCGCTTGATTCAGAGCCCCAGTGCAGAACGCGTATCAAGTAATAAGGCAAGATAAGAGGAATTGAAAAACTGCATAACTGAATGACGATGCAAGAAGCGTTGACCCAGCCAAAATTTGAATTGAGACGTAAGGTGTCCAATAGCAAGCGAATTGTTGAGTGCGATGCTGCCGTTTTTGAAATGCCTTGTGAGGTAGCGGGTGCGCGCTGCAGGCGGGGATGGTGAAGCGCTAAGCAAGCCAGTGCGATTAAAACAATGGGGACGCGAATCCAATAGACTCCCGTCCATCCCATCCAGGCGATGCTATAGCCGCCGATGAGTGGGGCCGCGACCGTGGCGAATGCTGCCATGCTGCCATACACGGACAGCGCGCGGGTACGTTCGTGTTCAGCAAATAAAAACGTGACCAAGGCGGGGCCGCAAGACAAAATTAAGGCTGCCGAGACACCCTGCAAGAATCGTGCAACGAGTAACCAGCTGTAAAAAGGTGACAGCGCGCAAAGCGTAAAGGCAATGGCACCGAGTGCTAGGCCAAATCGAAACACACGCAGATGGCCAATACGGTCGCCCAGTGCGCCAAACCACAACACTAAACTGCCGTACGTCACGACGTAACACAGCGCAACCCAGCGGATCGTTTGGGTTTGAATCTGAAATGCTGCTGCGATTGCCGGAAAGGCGACGTTAACTGCGAAGTCGAGTGGGCCCACCGAAGCACCCAACCCGATTGCTAGCACTGCTATTAGATTTAAAACCGCTGAGCGCTTTGCGGATGGTAAATCATTAGAGTTAGACACGCTTGCACATTACTCGACCTTAGCCCCCGAGATCTCAACAACCTTCGCCCATTTAGTTGTTTCCTCGACAATGATTTTTCCAAAGTCCGCAGGTGTACCTGAAATTGGAACGCCTCCGAGCTCGGCCAAACGTTTTTGCATGATTGGATCCACGAGCGCTTTATTCACTTCAGCATTCATTTTTGCTACGACTTCTACGGGCGTGCCTTTAGGCATGCCAATGCCAAACCAAGCTGTCGCCTCGTAGCCTTTGACGGTGGCTGCAATCGTCGGTAGGTCTGGCGCCGAGGGTTCGATCCCCTCAGAAGTCACTGCTAACGCGCGGATGCGGCCTCCCTTGATGTGCGGCACAGAAGAGGGCAAGTTATCAAAAAATACTTGTATCTGGCCTGCAGTCAGGTCGATCAAGGCAGGGCCCGCGCCTTTGTAGGGGACGTGCACCATATTGCAGCCTGTCATTGATTTGAATAATTCACCTGACAAATGGGTTGAGGTCCCATTGCCTGAGGAGGCCATATTGACTTTCCCGGGGTTTGCCTTGCAATACGCGATAAATTCAGCAACGCTTTTGACGGGCAGACTATTCGTGACGACCATTACGTTTGGTGTGCGCACGATACCTGCAACAGGCGCGATATCACGGACAAAGTTGAAAGACAGATTTTTGTATAGCGAGGCGTTAATCCCATTTGCCGGATTAACCAATAGCATGGTGTAACCGTCAGGCGCAGCATTGATCACCAGTTCGGTGCCAATATTGTTACCTGCGCCTGGTTTATTTTCAACGACGACCTGCTGGCCCAGTGTCTCAGAGAGTCGTTGAGCCATGATGCGAGCCAGCACGTCGGTGGTGCCTGCAGGTGGGTAGGGCACAATCCATCGAATCGCACGAGTGGGATAGTCAGCAGCCCAAACGCTGGCAGATGCTGAAACAAGCGAAAGGAAGGCGATAGCAAGAGCGCGTGGCAGGATTCTCATGTTTTTTTTCCAAGGAGCGGGTAAGTGAATATATCCCGTTTGAACGAGGGTTGGGCTCGGTTTTTGCTGATTTCGGTCTTGAGGTACGGTTTTTGCAAGGGATGCGCCTAACTAAAGCGATGTCATAGCCAGTATTGCAGGTGACTTCGCTGCACTGCAAAATAAAAATTGACAGTAACTCGCGGTTGACTCATATAATTTGCTACCTAAGCTAACCGATAGAGCGAGAGAAACTGATATGCGATTTCTGACCTGTATG
>CAIYCP010000324.1 GCA_903924715.1 uncultured beta proteobacterium | reverse complement strand
TTGTGATGATTATTTAACTTAATACTATGAAAAATATAAGATTTATCTTTGCAAATAAGATTAAAGTGAATTAGTAAAAAGCACTATATAAATGGCTACGAACCAGGGGGTCGTAGGTTCGAATCCTGCCGGGCGCACCAGTAATATCAAAGGGTTACAGATTTCGGTCTGTAACCCTTTTTCGTGAGTGGTCGCTTACTGTGGGGTGGCCCAATATTTAGAATCTGCCGTCCCGCAAGAGCAACGCTCAGCCTGATGAAAGTTTTGTCTTGCAAAAGCCGGAGTAAGGTCAAAAGTCACTTCAATGCTGGCTATCGAGATTGCGTGGTTGTCACAATTAGTTGGTGAATTAACAAGAATTTACAACCAGACAATCTAGTACATATTAAAATCACAAGGTGTTACATCACACATCTCAAAGGGTGGGGTTCTTTGAAATGTAAAACAATGTAAAACTTATGGTTTTCGGGCTAAGGTAGTGTTTCAATACCGAGATGAAAATCCCTCTCTCGCACTCGCCGATTCACAAGTTTCAATACCGCCTAACCTTGCTCGAGGCGCGAATTGATGCCGTACTGCCTACGTTGGTCACCCGCACTGACTTATTAGAGCTTGATGCCAAGCTGTCGGGCAATTTAAGCATGCTCGATCATACGTTTTCTAAAGACTTAAATACGCTTCGAACTGACTTCACTCAGTCACTGTCAGGTTTAGAAACACGAATGCTCAAATGGTTTATCACCATGGGCGTTGGCTTCGCCGCGTTATGGATGAGTTCATTGGGCATCGTGTTTGCGTTATTTGAAGCGCGATTTCCTTAATCCTGTTTTTCAATCTTTGCGTCTTGCAAAATCTTGCCCCAGCGCACGTATTCTTCGTTGACATAGGCTTGAAACGCAGCGGGGTTTTCCATGCTCGAAGGCATGATGCCCGCGGCCTCAAGTTTCTCTCTGACATCTTTGCGCGCGATTACTTTGATAATGGCGACATTGATTTTTGCAATGATAGGCTCGGGCGTTTTGACGGGCACAAACAATCCCAGCCAGTTCACGGCGCTAAAGCCAGGCAAAAACTCGCCCACGGGTGCTAGATTAGGCACAAAGCTCATGCGCTCGGCGCTGGTCACTGCAATGCCTTTTAAACGCCCATCGGCCATCATCGGCATTAACGGCGAGATATCCATCACAATACCGTCCACATGGCCCGCCACGGTGTCTGTAACGGCCGGGCCTGCGCCCTTATAAGGTACGTGTACCAGGCGACCTTTAGAGGCGGCTTGCAGCAGTTCGATGGTCAGGTGCGACACGCCGCCCGTACCCGCAGAAGACAGTGTCACATCACGCGTTTTTGAGACTGCAATAAGATCAGCGATGCTCTTGACATTTGGAAGGGTAGGGCCCATCGCAATCCCGAGCGGTGTCGAGCCCACACGGTTGATCGCCCGAAAATCGACCGGCGTATTAAATGGTGGGCTCTTCGCGGCTTGAGGCGACACAATAATCGGACTCAAACTGCCTAACAGAATCATGTAACCATCGGGTGCCGCGCGCGACACATAGGTGCCCGAGATCATGCCGGCAGCCCAGGGCTTGTTTTCAATGACGATCGTGGCGCCAAGCGCCTCACCCAGCGCCGGTGCAATCGCCCGAGCGGTGAGGTCATTTGAACCGCCTGGGGGATAACTCACTACCAAGGTGACAGGCTTGCTCGGGTAATCTTGTGCCAATGCGATTGAACCCGTCAGACTAGTGCAGCAAAACAACGCTGCGCATAGGGTGCGCTGAAGTAGGCCGCGTTGCTGCAGTTTTAGTATGTTCATGAGTGTCTCACTTTTTTAAAATAGTTCTAGAAAATTATTCAACTTTAATCTTGCCAGACTTCACGGTCTCTGCCCAGCGCGCTGACTCTTGTCCAAAAAACGCTTTGAACTCTGCTGCGGTCATCGTCATCGGTGTTGCG
>CAIYCP010000323.1 GCA_903924715.1 uncultured beta proteobacterium | reverse complement strand
GGTACGCTATTTAGGGCTTCGCGTATGCGTCGATTGTTAGAACGCGGCGGCAAAAAAATTGATGTCGCCACAATGACGGCAGCGATGAGCGATCATTTCAGTATGCCCCACTCGCTCTGCCGACACCCAGATTCACGTCAGCCTGAAGCCAAACAAACCATGACAACGGGTGCCGTGCTGATCGATCTAGAAAGTCGTGTCATGCATGTGGCCGATGGCCCACCTTGCGAATATCCCTTTATTGCTTATTCTGTTTTTGAGAGCTGACCAACGCGATGTCTACTAAAACCATTCAAATCATTATCGAAGGCGCAACAGGCCGCTTAGGCAACATGCAGCATTTGCGTTCGTTACTCAATATCCGCAAAGAAGGCGGGCTGTTACTCAAAAATGGCGATAAGCTCATCCCAGAACCTGTTCTGCTTGGCCGTAATGCCGACAAACTCAAGGCCTTGGCTGAGCCGCACGGTATTGCCTGGTCAACCGATCGCGCTGCCTGCTTAGCCGACAAAAAAAATGAGATTTATTTTGATGCAAGCGTAACCGCCGGTCGTTTTGAACGTGCGCAAAGCGCCATGCAGTCTGGCAAACATATTTATCTAGAAAAGCCGATCGCAGAATCGCTTGACGAAGCACTTGAACTTGCACGCATGGCTGAACGATTGAAGCTCAAGAATGGTACGGTGCAAGACAAACTGTTTTTACCCAGCCTGCACAAGCTGCAAAAAGTAAAAGAATCGGGCTTCTTTGGTGACATCATTCAAGCCAAGATCGATTTTGGCTGGTGGGTCTTTGATGGCGAAATCCATCCCGCGCAACGCTCAAGCTGGAACTATCGCAAGCGCGATGGCGGTGGTTTGGTGTTGGATATGTTTCCGCATTGGCGTTACATCGTTGATACGCTTTTAGGCGAAGTGAAATCGGTCTCTTGTCGCACGAAGACAGCCATCGCCAAGCGCCGCGATGAACAGGGCAAACCGTATGACGTAGATGTTGAAGATGTTGTACTCGCCACACTTGAGCTCGCCAATGGTGCCCTCGTTGAGATCAATGCTTCATGGGCTGCACGTATTAAGCGCGACGACATTTTGACCTTGCAAGTTGATGGCACACAGGGTTCGGCCTCTTGTGGCTTATATCGCTGCTTTATTCAACCCATGGCTGCCACGCCAAAGCCCGTTTGGAGCATTGACGTGCCCACAAGCGAAAACTTTGACGCGCAATGGCTTGAAGTGCCTGATGTCGCGCCTTATCCAAACTCGTATCGTGCGGGTTGGGAATCATTTTTAAGACATGTGATTGACGACACTCCCTTTGCCTCACCCCTAAAAGCTGGCGCAAAAGGGATACAGTTAGTTGATGCCTGCTACCGAAGCAACGCTGAAAGACGTTGGATTGATTTGCCAGCACTCAGCCTTTAATATCCTCAAAGCCCGCGCAACCTACCACGCAGACTCTAGAATCTCGAGCAACTGACTGGTATGCGTCACGGGCCTTGGATTGT
>CAIYCP010000322.1 GCA_903924715.1 uncultured beta proteobacterium | reverse complement strand
GGAGTCGAAAATGTGCCACTTTTTGGACGTCTATTCAGTGTTGCGCGTGAGCAAGAGCGCCATACCGAACTTGCGATCTTTGTCACACCAGTGATCGTCGATCCACAACACCCAGCACTCACCGCGCGTATTGCAAACGCTAATGGTCTGTTGCAAGACTCGTTTCCAGACAAGCCAAAATTAAATGCTCCAGTGAGCGCATTTGAATTGACGCAACAATGGGAGATCGACCAAAGAGAGAAGGGCGCTGAGTATTTTCCGATTTCGCAATGGGAGGACGTTGGGGCCACCGAGGGCCGGCCCTGAGGTATTGAACTGGATTTACTGACGCAGAGGAATAGGCATTGATTGAGTTAGATCTATTTTTTGAAGATGGTCGTTGCAAACGCGGTAAGTTTGAGGTGCCGGTGGTACTGGGACGAGCGCCGGAGTGCGGGATACACGTTTCACATTGGCGAATCGCACGTCAGCATTTGCGTATTTCTTTAAGCGCAGACGGATTTCATGTTGATGATCTAGGTTCGATATTAGGCACCCGTGTGAACGGTCATCGGGTTGTCAGGTACGGACCCATTAAAGAGACCGATGAAATTTTTGCAGGTCCTTGCATGCTCAGGCTTGCTAATCGTGCGGTCTCGGAAACCGTCTCACAAGAGGCCATTGCTGACGAAGTGCAAAATAGCATCTCGGGCGAACAGCGCAACGCCTCTGAGCATATCCTTCCAGTCGATTCACCTGTGTATTCAACGCATCATGCGCTGCGTAAGGAGTTGCGTTTTGCCTTGATTAAGGCCTTTGATTTACGCCGAGTTGATGTCGCCTCACTTTCAGAGGCTGCACTGCGGGCGCAAGCGCATCGTTGCGTTTCAGAGCTGCTGGATCAACGTCAGGCAGTCTTAAACGAAACTGAACGAAAGAAAATCATTAAATTAGTGGTGGACGAGGCGATTGGTTTGGGCGTGATAGAAACCTTACTGGAAGACGCTTCGATTACAGAGATTATGGTCAATCGCTATGATGAAATCTTTGTCGAGATCGAGGGAACGCTGCAAAGAAACGAGCTGCAGTTTAGTAGTGAAGAGGCTGTGCGTAGCGTGCTTGAGCGCATTGTGCATCCCATTGGGCGAAGAATAGACGAAGCTTCGCCAATGGTAGACGCACGTTTGCCTGACGGCTCGAGACTCAATGCAGTGTTGCCTCCTGTGGCAATCAGAGGGGCCAGTTTTACGATCCGTAAGTTTCCGCTGAAGCGTTTACAAATGCACGATTTAATTGACCAGGAGACGCTCCCTTCTGAGTTAGCGGATTTTTTGTATCTATGCATTGCTCTGCGACTGAATATATTAGTTTCTGGCGGTACAGGTTCTGGCAAAACAACGTTACTAAACGTGTTGGCAGGACTTGTTGAACCCACGCAGCGTATTGTCACGATCGAGGACTCTGCCGAGCTACTAATTAATCATCCGCACGTTGTCACACTTGAGGCGCGCGTTGCGAACTCTGAAGGACAGGGTGCGATCAGTATCCGTGATTTAGTAAAAAATGCGTTGCGAATGCGACCTGATCGTATCGTGATTGGTGAAGTCCGTGGACCAGAAGCCTTAGATTTATTAGCGGCGATGAATACGGGCCATAGTGGATCAATTTCGACCTTGCATGCGAATGGTCCTCGGGATGCGCTATCGAGGCTTGAGACGATGGTGTTAAGTAGTAATGTTGGACTACCTTTGCAGGCTATCCGCGAACAGATTGGCTCGGCCATTCAACTGGTCGTGCATCAAAAGAGATTGCCGAATGGCCGCAGAGTTGTCACTGACGTCGTTGAAATCCTGAGGGTTGAGTCAGGAACGATCCAGATGCAACAGTTGACGCGGTTTGACTATTTTCAACAAAAGCTGAGGGGCGCAGGTTTGCGGCCAATTTTATTCGAGTCTCTGGACGAGTCTCCTGAACCAATGATGCTGAACTGGTTTTTACAGACATGATTGTCCTTGGTTTTTTGTGTGCGATTGCGGCGGTCATTCTGGGCACATGGATTGCGCAACGACTTGTATATGAGGCGACCCAAAAGTATCGAAATCAATTTACAGAGCAGGCGCGTATTAAATTGTCCGATTTATTTGTCTTTATTGATTTGACGCACTTATGGCCTGCATTGTTGGGAACCTCGGCAGGATTTGCTCTTTTATGCTGGTTATTAATGGATAGTATCGTGTTGTCAACGATGCTCGGCGTATTCATTTTTGTACTGCCACGAATTGCCTTGAATAGAGCAAAGCGTAAACGACAGGTACGCCTTGATCAGCAGTTGCCAGACCTCCTTTTGGCACTGTCAGGTGCGCTGCGCGCGGGAGCTAGTTTGTCAGTTGCTTTAAAAAGTATTGTTCAAGACGCTTCAGCTCCCTTGTCGCAAGAGTTTGGCTTGGTCTTGCGAGAACAAAGGATGGGCATTAGCTTAAGTGAGGCATTAGCAAATTTTTATCAACGAATGCCCTCCGAAAGTGTTGAGTTAGTGACAACGATTCTGACCGTTGGCACACGCTCAGGCGGATCGCTAGCAGAGCTTCTAGAGCGCCTATGTAACAACCTTCGGGCTCGACAACATCTTGAGGGAAAAATACAGGTCATGACAACGCAAGGAAAAATGCAAGCTTGGATAATGGGTGCGCTTCCACTTGTCTTGCTATTGGTACTCAGTCAAGTCGATCCCATTTCGATCCATTTGCTTCATAGCACCTCGGTCGGCTGGGGTGTGATTGCGACCGTGATAACGCTTGAGTGCCTTGGCGTGATCTTTTTAAGACGAATCTTGGCAATTCATGTCTAGATCTCTGTTGTTTATTTCGATTTTATGTGGCGCATGCGCGATCGCGTCCGTAGCATTTGTGGCCGGGCAGAGTGTACTGACTCAACATACGCGTTTGGCAAATCAGCAAAAAACAACCAGTCTGAAATTTCAATTGCACGCAGATTTCGTCCGTCTCGTGCTATCGCGGCTAGGCGTTTGGTTATTACCGTTCATTACATGGGAGCAACGCAGAAGACTCTCGCGTATGCTCGCACGGGCTGGAATTGCCAAGTTAGATTACGCACAGATTTTCGCGTGTCAAGTGCTGTTCGCATTGCTTGCGTTTGTGCTTGTCGGCGGTTACTGCATGTTGGGTGTAACTGTCTCCTCAAACACACCGCGTGACGTTTTAAGCGTTGTCGCGATTGCAGCCGTCACCGCCACGGTCGTTTGGTGGACGCCTATCTTCTGGTTAAGAAAAAGATATCAAGCTAGGCTGATATTGATCGAGCGTCACTTACCATTTTTTTTGGATGTGGTCGGATTGGGGCTGGATGCTGGACAAAATCTCCAGACTGCGTTGCAACTCGCCTGCGACCATCTACATGAAGGCCCGTTGAAAGTTGAGTGGTTGCGTACGCTGTCGGATATTCGTACGGGTTCGAAACGATCCGATGCGCTCAGGCAACTGGCCGAGCGCATTGAATTAACGGTATTACGCCAATTGATTTCAGCCTTGATTCAAGGCGAATCGCTCGGCTTGGGCATGGCTCATGTCATTGAAGTCTATGCGGTACAACAACGTGCGCAACGCTTGATGCGTGCTGAGAAACTGGCTCTCCAGGCACCAATCAAAATGCTATTTCCCTTGGCGTTATTTATTTTTCCTTGCACTTTTTTAGTGCTCGGATTTCCTGTGTTCATTCAAATTTTTGGATTGCAACGATAATGCTCGACAACCCCATTAATTTAAAACTGGAAATAGCGGAAACCTGGTGCGCGCGAGCGAAGGGTTGGTTAGGGAAACGAACGATGGATCCTTCTCAGGCCCTTTGGCTAACACCTTGCGCATG
>CAIYCP010000321.1 GCA_903924715.1 uncultured beta proteobacterium | reverse complement strand
TGACCACATCATCTAACGTAGGCTTGGGTAAAGACTTCTCAGGCAATGGCAATTACTGGACTACGAACAACATCTCCATCACGGCTGGTGTGACGTATGACTCCATGACGGATGTGCCTACGTTGACGAGTGCTACGGCGGCTAACTTTGCTGTGTTGAATCCGTTGGATACATCTGCGGTCACTACTATTTCAAATGGCAACCTTTACACTTATTTAAGCGCATCTGGTTCGGCGGCTATTCGGGCAACTATTGCGTCGACAAGCGGAAAGTTTTATTGGGAAGTTACTTGTGGCTCTACGGGTGACACATTTATGATTGGCGTGTGTGATGCCTCCGTGTCTATTGGAAGCGCATTATGGAGTGGTGCAAATGCGTGGACATATTACTCAAATAACGGTAATAAATATTTAGCGGGTTCGGGTACTGCTTATGGCGCAACTTATACAAATGGTGATGTAATCGGAGTTGCATTAGATTTAGGTGCAGGAACTCTTGTATTTTATAAAAACAATACAAGCCAAGGTACAGCAACATCGTCATTGGCGGGTAAGAATCTGACTGCAACCATTCAAAGCGCAGCCAGAGCATTAGATGTATACGTCAACTTTGGTCAACAACCATTTACCTACACACCCCCCACAGGCTTTGTAGCCCTGAACACATACAACTTGCCGACAAGCACCATCGTCAAGGGCAACACGGTGATGGATGTGAACCTGTGGTCAGGTACAGGTGCAACACTTAACGTGGTTAATGCGGCTGGTTTCAAGCCTGACTTGGTCTGGGGTAAATCACGGTCAAACGCATATAACCATGTTTTAGTTGATAGCGTTCGTGGAGCTAATATCGCACTTGCATCAAACGCTACGGCTGCTGAAGTGGTGCAAACTCAAGGTGTAATGTCGTTTAACTCAAACGGATTTACGCTTGGCACAAGTGCTGATTCAAGTATAAACAACGCAGGAAGCGGTCAAACCTATGTTGGTTGGCAATGGCAAGCAGGACAAGGCTCATCATCTTCCAACACTAACGGCTCAATCACATCGACTGTGAGCGTGAATGCTAGTGCTGGGTTTAGTGTTGTGACGTATACAGGTACGGGTGCTAATGCGACTGTTGGGCATGGATTGGGCGTTACGCCACAATTTATTGCGGTAAAAAGACGAAATGCAGTCGGGGATTGGGTTGTGTACCATTCTTCAATTGGCAATACGGGTGCTGTATTTCTTGATTTAACTAACGCAACAAGCGTGTCTTCGTTTTATTGGAATAACACATCGCCTACGTCATCTGTTTTTTCTATAGGCATTGCGGGGGGTGTTAATAATTCAAGCAGCGATACTTACGTTGCTTACTGCTGGACACCCATAGCCGGATTCAGCGCATTTGGTAGCTACACGGGGAATGGTTCGGCTGATGGACCGTTTGTGTACCTTGGGTTTAGACCTAGATGGATTATGTTTAAAGATACTGGTGCAGCATCTCAATGGCGCATTTGGGATACTGCCCGTGACCCATACAACATTACAACTAATGCGTTGTATGCAAATTCGTCTGGAACAGAACAATCTGCTGATAATTATTTAGATATTGTTTCCAACGGATTTAAAATTCGCTCAGCAAATGCCGGTGTAAATACTAGTTCAGAAGTTTATATATACGCCGCCTTTGCCGAAAACCCATTCAAAAATAGTTTAGCGAGGTAGTTATGTTTGCAATCATCTCTAACGGCGTAATCGCCCTCCTAGTACCCGCTGGCACAGCCTTTGAGTGGGATTCAATCCAGTATCCACAAAACTGGTGCAACCTGTCTAGCCCCGAAGAAAAGGCAGCTATCGGCATGGTTGATGTGGTGTACGGCTCACAGCCCTCAGATGTCTATTACTGGATATCACAAGACGCACCTGTCTACACCGGCACGGTTGTTGAGATTAACTACACCGCTACGCCTAAAGACCTAGCCCAATGCCAAACGCAAGCCGTGGATGCAACAAACGCTGCTGCCTACTCAATCCTGCTTTCCTCAGATTGGATGGTGGTCAAAGCTGTAGAAACCGGCGGTACAGTAGCACCCGCATGGAACACTTGGAGGCAAACCATTCGCACACAGGCTGCTGACTACGTTGCAGCAATTAACGCTTGTACAACTGTTGCTCAGTTAGCTGCACTCCCTCCTGTGCAATGGGCAAATGACCCTGACTATGTTGGAACACCATGAACATCTCAACTGAACTCATTAACGCAGTACTGAGCTACCTTGGCAACAGACCGTATGTTGAGGTGGTTAACTTAATCACAGCTATCCAAGCTGAAGCAGCGAAAGTTAAAGCGCAAGAGGCAGAATAATGGACTGGCAGAATGTCATAAATCTTGGTGGCGGAGCAGCTTTAGCTGTAGTCGGCTGGTTTGCTCGTCAACTATGGGATTCTGTCAAAGAACTCAAGGCAGACATCGGTGATTTGCGCTTGCATGTGAGCGAAACCTACGTTAAGAAGTCTGAAGTCGATACCCTGCGTGGCGACATGGAAAAGCGTTTTGATCGCCTTGAGCAGATGATTGCCCGACTTTACGACAAAATTGATGCAAAGGCTGATAAATGATCAAACACTTGCTCACAGGCAAAGACAACCAGACCTACGACATAGCCCGTGTGGCATGGTTAATCAGCCTTGTGGCGGTGTTATTGGTTGCGGGCTATCAAGTGGTTATGCATGGCGCTGTGAGCTTGAGAGAGCTTGCTGAGTCGTTAGGTATCGTCTCTGGCGCAGGCGGTGCGTCTGTCTGGGCTAAAAAAGATGCGGAGCCAACGTAATGTTTCCAATACCTAGTACTTTACTGATTAAAATCGGCGCAGCCCTAGCCCTTTGCGCTGTTATGTACTTTATGGGCTGGAACCACGAGCATAAAAAGCTAGTGGCTTATCAAGCCGAAGTTGCCGCGGTCGGCAAAGCACAAGAAGTCATCAACCAAGCAAAGGCCAAGGAACATGAAACTATTACAACTTCAATCGCAAATCAATATGAAGCTCGTCTTAGTGCTGTGCATAGTTACTATTCTGAGCGGGTGCAGCTCAACACCAGTAGCGGT
This sequence comes from uncultured beta proteobacterium, assembly GCA_903924715.1. Classification (GTDB taxonomy): domain Bacteria; phylum Pseudomonadota; class Gammaproteobacteria; order Burkholderiales; family Burkholderiaceae_B; genus Zwartia. Next base: position 51,573 of record CAIYCP010000321.1, on the reverse strand, counting down.
AGTGTGCCCACCGTTTCCAAGCCCGCCACCTGCCCTAATGCAGCCACCGCCGACACAGTACCTGCTGGACAGTGTGCTGAAACCACGCTCCAACTGACCGAGTTACAGAACTGGGTACGGAGTATAACAAATGCAAAGTAATTGGAAACGAGCCTTTGACCTGATGCTTGAGTCTGAGGGCGGCTTCAGTGATGACGAACATGACAAAGGTAATTGGTTGCCCGATGGTCGTAAAGGCTCGACTATGCTTGGCGTGACTCAGTACAACTGGGAAGCACACGTTGGGCATCAGGTCACTCACGACGATATGCGTAAGCTAACCCCTGCTGACGTTGAACCCCTGTACAAGAAGAAGTACTGGGACGTTGTTCGTGCTGACGAACTAAAAAGTGGAATTGATTATTTAGTTTTTGATATGGGGGTCAATGCGGGCCCAGGCCGTTCCATCATGTTGTTGCAAGCCGCCGTAGGCGCGCCTGCTGACGGTGGACTAGGACCGATCACAATGGCTGCTGTTTGGGCGGCTGACCCTGTTGAACTCATTGAAAAGTTTAGCCAAGAGAAAGAGGCGTTTTACCGCAGCCTTGATTCTTTTTCCGTCTACGGCACGGGTTGGCTTAACCGTGCGGCGGCAGTCAAGGTCAAGGCAATCTCAATGCTCGGGTAAATTGGTGTTTTAAATTAGTAAGATAAAGGCTAAAATGTCAATTCAAGCGCTTTGGGATAAAACGCACTCAAATTCACTTTTGTGGGTGGCGCTATGACCGCGAGCTTTGTTCTAACCTACGACAACTTAGTCACAACGATCGAGCAGTATCTCGAGCGTAATGACGCTGCCGTCGTCTCTCAAATTCCAGTCTTTATCACGCTGGCTGAGTTTGAAATCGCTCAGCAGATCAAGACGCTTGGCCAGATCGAAGTCGCGCAAGGCGTGATGTCGGTGGGTAACCCGATCATTCAAAAGCCCGCTCGATGGCGTAAAACCGTGTCAATGTCGGTCACCTCGAACGGCGAGAAGACGCCAGTATTCTTACGTAAGTATGAGTATTTGACCAACTATAGCGCAGAGAGCGCGAACGGCTTGCCTCTGTATTACGCGGATTACGACTACGACAACTGGTTTGTGTCGCCTAGCCCTGACCAAGCATACGCCTTTGAGGTGCTGATTTATCAGCGCCTGCAGCCCCTGTCCTCAGCAAATCAAACGAACTGGATCACAAACAACGCCCCCAACGCGATGCTCTTTGGAGCACTCTTGCAGGCGGTGATATACCTAAAAGACGATGCACGTCAAATATTCCAACAAAAGTACGACATGGCAATGCAGGCGCTTAAAGCCGAGGACGTGACTCGCGTGGGTGACCGCTCAGCAATCGCTGTGGACTCTTAGAGGTAACTATGACCAACACCTACGTCAACCCGATCACGGGTCAGACCATCAACCCGAGTCAAATCGGCTATGAGTCGCTGACCATCTCTGCAAACACGGCGCTCGACTGGCCAATTAACGGCACAACCAACACAAACGTTGTCGCCTCAATCATCCAGGTTACGGCCACTGTCGCTAGCCTGTCTTTGAGCCTGCCCTCTGCGCTGCAGGTAAGCACGGGTCAGAGCGTGCTGATTCAGAACGTTGGCTCAAACCCGTTCACAGTCACAAATATCTCTGGTGCCACAATTGTCTCAATTGCCTCAGGCGTCGCTCAATACATCTTCTTAACGAACAACTCTACAAACAATGGTACTTGGTCTAGTGTTACGTTTGGTGCGGGTACTTCGGCGGCGAACGCCGCGGCCTTGGCGGGATATGGTCTAACGGCAATTAGCACGACGCTTAACCAGCAATATTCTGAAAGCTCAATCTTCTCAAGTGTTTTATTAAACTCAACATACCGCGCTCAGTTCTTAGTCTGGGCAGGCGGGGTGGGCACGATCACACTGCCCACGGCGTCTACGGTCGGCAACGGTTGGTTTGTCATGGTGCGCAACGGCGGCACGGGGATCCTAACCCTTACCCCAAGCGGCACAGACACGATTGACTCAGCCGCCACGCAGCAGCTCCAACTCACTGAGTCGTTGGTCATCGTCTCAAACGGTATCAACGGCTACTCCACGTTCGCCTACGGGCGCTCAAACGCGTTCGCCTATACCCAACTAGCCAAGACTGTTACGGGCGGCACTACGACCCTTACAGCGGTCGAGTACGCCAACGTCGTGCAAGAGTATTACGGTGCGCTCACCTCAAACCAGATCATCGTGCTGCCCTCAACGGTTCAGATCTATTACCTAAACAATCAGACGACTGGCGCGTACTCGCTGACTTTTAAGACCTCATCGGTCGGCGCGGCAACGGTGACGGTCGCGCAGGGTCAAACCTTGACGGTTGTCTGTGACGGCACAAACATCTACAACTCGAGCTCGGCCTCGGGCGGTACGGTCACGACGCTCACGATTAACTCGGGCTCGGCCGCCGCGCCTTCACTGAACTTTTCAGGCAACACGAGTACGGGTATTTATCAGCCTGCGACGAACCAGATCGGCTTTGCTCTAAACGCAGCAAACGCAGCGACGCTCACAGCTACGGGGTTCTTGATTCCTGTCGGTATCTCAGGGGGCACATTTTGACCGCTAAAGTCATCTCGCTAAACATCAAGCCTGGCATTCAGCGCGACGGTACGCTGTTTGACGCGCCTGTCTACGTTGATGGCAAGTGGGTGCGCTTTCAGCGTGGCCGGCCGCGCAAGATTGGCGGCTATAAGGGCATCTTTCAAAACGCCTCGGGCATTAGCCGTGGCATGATCCTAAACTCAGAGAACGGCTTGAACTACGTCTACTCTGGTTGGAGCGACGGCCTGCAAGAGTGGCAAACTGACGACGATGACGGTGTGGGCGCAGGTCCAACAAACATCTCTCTGAGCAGTTTTACGTCAAACCCCGTGAATTTATGGCAGATGGACATTGGCTTTGACTCTGGCGGCTCAGGCACCCAGAAGATTATTGCGCACCCAGGGCTAAACCTTACTCACATCGACAATACGATAAACACCCCGGTTCTGGTTGGTGACTTCCCAGGCGGTGCGATGACTCAGGTTGGCATCTTCACGGCTGCTGGCACAATGGTCATTGGCCCACCGAGCGTGTTTACGATCAACTCTGTTAACGCACTGATTGCAATTGGTCAGACAGTCACAGGCACGGGCGTGCCTGCTAATACAACAGTTTCGGTTGTTGTTGTGGGCGCAAGCACCACGACGGTAACGCTCTCCAATACGGTTTCTACGTCAGGCGTTTTGACGCTTACGTTCAATAACAACATCAGCGTCTCGGGTGGCTGCGTGATGCTCCACCCGTACCTTTTTGTGTATGGTAATAACGGGCTGATCAAGAACTGCTCGGCAGGTAACTTTCAAGATTGGGTCTCGGCTGATTCAAACGAGAACACGGTCTCTGCAGGCAAGATCGTTAAGGGCTTACCCGTCAGGGGCGGCACGACTGCGCCGTCTGGCTTGTTTTGGTCGCTTGACTCGCTCATTCGCGTGAGCTACGCGCCCACAACGGTTGGCACAAGCACGATCTACTGGCGCTACGACATCGTAACAAGCCAGAGCTCTATCCTGTCATCATCGAGCGTGATTGAGTACGACGGCATGTTCTTTTGGTGTGGTGTCGATCGCTTCTTGATGTACAACGGCGTTGTGAGCGAAGTCGCCAACAACATGAACATCAATTACTTTTTTGATAACTTAAACTACAACCAACGCCAAAAAGTGTGGGCAACGAAGATCCCCCGTTGGGGTGAGATTTGGTGGTTCTACCCTAAGGGCGACGCCACAGAGTGCACAGACGCAATCATCTTTAACGTGCGCGACAAGGTTTGGTACGACGCGGGCGAGGCGCGTGGCGCGAACCGCTCGGCCGGCACATTCTCTGAGGTGTTTCGCAAGCCCATCTGGGCAGGCACCGAGACCAACGCATCAAACAAGTACACGCTTTGGCAGCATGAGACGGGCACAGATCTTGTGAACCTGAGCCAACAAAGCGCCATTCAGAGCTATTTTGAGACAGACAGTATTGGTTGGGTCAACGGTGGTCCAAACCAAAACGATCCCGTTGGCATGAACAACTACATCAGGCTCGAGCGCGTTGAGCCCGACTTCGTGCAGTCTGGTGACATGAACCTGTACGTCACCGGCAAGGGCTACGCATCGGACGAGGATCAGGTAAGCGCACCTTATGTGTTCTCACCCACAACGCTCAAGATTGACATACGCGAGCAGCGTCGAGAGATGCGCCTGCGCTTTGAGAGCAACGTCGTGAACGGTAACTACGAGTGCGGCCTGAACCTGCTCTCAGCAGACGTGGGCGACATGCGCTCAACGGGCAACCCATAATGGTTACTTACGACCCTCGCGGCCACACCTGGGAGTCATGGTGCTCGCTCATGAATGAGCTGTTTGCGCCCCAACAACTAGGCGTGGTCACCGAGGACAAGTGGCGCGAGTGGGGCGACGGCATGGCCGGCAACGGTTACTTTATGAGCTCAAACATTCCCGACAGTCGCAGCTTTGCTGAATGGAAAGATTGGGCGGCTTCACTTGTTGGCATTATGAGTATAAATCCATGAGCGATTGGACACAGACAGTCAACGATATCTATCAGCAAGAGTTCGGCAGGCAGGCTGACGAGAGCGGCATGGCTAGCTTTACGGACGCGCTCAACCAAGGCATGACCGGTGAGCAGATGCGCGAGGCGCTTCGCTCAAGCCCTGAAGGTCAGTCAATGGGTGCGCTACCTGTTGCTGACTCAGGGGGTGGTAACCCGCAGCCGGTTGTTGATCCGGGCTTTTATCAGCAAGCGAGCGACTCTAATCAGCAACCGGGCGGCTCTAACTGGACTCAAACCGTCAACGATATTTATCAACAAACGTTTGGTCGGCAAGCCGATCCGAGCGGTATGGCGACATTCACTAATCAACTTAATCAAGGCATGACTGGTGAGCAAATTCGGGCTGAGCTTAGAGCGAGCCCTGAGGGTCAGTCTTACGGATTATCGCCAACTGGTGGCGGTGATAACACAGGTGGCGGTGCGTTACCGACAGCGCAAGATTCACTGTATTCAATTAACTCATCTGGCGATGGCACTAACACGCTTATGCAGGGCAATCGAACTGTTGCCAATTTAAGAGCCGTTAATGATGAGAACGGAACACTAACTCGTTACATCAACCCAGATACGGGTGAGGCTGTTGATTTAAATAAATTAAACAAAGGCATTACTGGTTACAGCACAGAGATTACTAACCTGTACAAAGGCTTGTTAGGTCGAGACCCCAGTAAGACTGAGATTGCAACATATGATCAGCAATTAAAAGACGGTTCACTTACGCTTGAAAATTTGCAAAAAGGTTTTACGTCATCAGACGAATTTATAAAAAAGAACATGCCGTTTCTTGACCCGAATGCGGATGTCAACACTAAGTTTCAACAAGGTGTAATTGGTTTTGATGAAAAAGGTTTAAAACGTGGCGGTTATTACGAAGGTTTACCAACACAATATTTTGACCCAAATACCGGCAAATTAGCAGCATGGTTTGGCACGACTGGTCAGTCTATGCAGACGAATGACTACACTTGGCACACGGCAAATGAATTAAAAGCCGTACCGGGCTCTTCAGTTTATACAGCGCGTGAGTCACAGCGTGACGTTGGCGCAGATTGGCGCAGTTTAGGCATTCACGCAGCAATGGTCGTTGCAACGGTTGCAGCACCGTACCTTGCAGGCGAGATGGCAGCAGGCGAGGCGGCAGCGCAAATTGCCTCAGCCGCGGCTGATGCTGGTATGACGCCTGCGCAATTTGCGGCTTTGGCTGCTGAGTATGGCGGAGACGTTGGTGCGGGAGCAAGTGCTGCAACGACTGCTACTGGTGCTTTAACAGATGTTGGCGCATCGAACTTAATGAACTTTGATGTGTTGCCCGCTTCAATGCCGGTATCCTCAGGCGGTATTGATTTAGCAGCAGCAGCAACACAAGCAGCTAAGACTGCTGCAATCAATGCGGCTGTCACAGCAGCTCAGGGTGGTAGCCCATCAGACATTTTAAAAGCAGGCGCACTCGGCGCAGTCACGGGCGGGGCAGGCGCTGTTGGCTCTAGTTTGTTGGGCGGTGGCGTACTCGCTCAGATCGGTACGCAAACAGCTATTGCAACAGCGATTGCAGCGGCAACTGGGAAAGATCCCGTACAAGCAGCAATTAGCGGCGCTTTAAGCGCTACGGTTGCAAATCTTATCCCTGCAGGCACTGCAGACATATTAAATGGCGCGGGAATTACAGACCCAAGCATTCAGAAAGCTATTAACTCAGCTATTTCTAGCTCTGTTGTTGCTGCTGTCAGAGGCGGCAACGTTGGCACGGCTGCTCTCATGGGCGCTGTCAACTCAGGTGTAGCGAGCGTCGCGGGCATGATCGGCAACAGCCAAGTCGTGCAGGACTTGAAGGCCAGTGTCTCAGACACGCTCTCATCGACCGTTGATTCAATCAAGTACGAGATAGGCGCAACAAACGCCCAGGCGCTACCGGTTGAAGGATCGAACAGAGCAAACGTTGGTACAGAATTAGACACCCAGACGCAGCCTGACGTACTAAACAGTATTTTTCAGCAGGACGCGCAAGACGCGATGAACCGCAATATGCCTGCGGCACCGCCTTTGGTGCAGGCTGCAATTAACCAGAACACAAGCAACCCAGACGAATTAAATCAGTTCTTTTCTAACTACACGCCTAACGTGGGTGCACCGTTAGGCACGGTTGCAAATGCCGCAACGAGCGACGCCAACCCACCTGCGTTGTCGTCTGGTGATGAGTACGTGTACTACAAAGACGCTCAGGGCAACGAGGTGTATGGGCCAAGAAGCATGGCACCCAACATTGTCGAGACCTCACCTTCTCAGAGCGGTTTGGCAACCTTTGGCCAGGGCGTGGCCTCTGCCTTGGATAACACGGTGGGCGCTATTTTGCCGACTGTCGCTCAGATGGCGTCCTATCTTGGCTTACGAACGGGCGATCAAATCGCCGAGTTGACCGCGTCGCTTATTGGCAAAGACTACCAAGCCAACCCAGAGCTAATGCGCGAGATATCCAACAGGGTCGCTGAGGCAATCAGCAACCCGTTTGGTAAGGCGTTTGGCGTGACCAACACCCCAGGCTACGCGGGCGAGGCAAGTGGCCAAGTCTTGCGTTTTATCAACGAGAACCTAGACAAGGGTGCTGATTACCTGTCTGAGAAGACAGGCTTGCCCGCGGGCGATATTCGGCTAATGACCGATGCAATCTTGATGCGCCCTGGCACTGCGCTGTCTACGGCTAGAGAGGCCGGTGCGGCCGTCAAGGACGTTGGCCGCGGCTACGCTGATGCAGCCACAGGGATCGTAAACGAAAGCCCAACAGGGGCTTACAACCTTGGCGCAAGCGTTGCTGATCTGACTCGCGCACCAGACACTAGTCTGATGCGTGGCGATAGCCCCACAAGGAACATTAACCTTGGCGAGATAATTGACGAAGCGCCATCTTACGTGAGCCCTGAGAGGCTCTCAGCGCCTGCGCCTGCTTTGGGTTACAGCCCGACAGAGGTGGCTGCCGCCCCTAGAGACGTTGCGAGCATCTTTAACGACGCGTTTGATGCAGCCGATCGGATCCCAACCTATGACGTAAGGCCACAACCAACGGCAATGCCTGCCACGCAGCTCGCGCCTGAGTCTCGCGGTGCGCTGCCTACAACCTTTGCAGAGCCTGCTATTAGGCCGATTGACTTGGGTCCTAATATCAACTCAGACACTGCCCTTAGTATTGTTGCAGAAGGAAGAACCTTAGACCAAGCAATATCTAAAGGCTTGACCCCTGAGCTCCAAAATCAAGCAAAGTCGTATATTGACAACACTTATACTCAAGTTGCAGATAAGCCACCATCGTCAATTTCCTCTGCATTTTTTGATGATATATTTTTCAGTGGCGCAGGGTCAGAGAAGACGACTAAAGCAATCTCTGATGCGGTTAACAACCCTGCCGCCTCACCTGAAGTCATCTTAAAGCAGGTTGATGAGGCAACTAGCCAACTTCAAAACCTTGACGAGCAACTGCCCGCCAAGTTGGCAATGCTCAGCAACGCATCCAAGCTCGGCATCACGCCCGCTGAAGCAATTAAACTCGGGTTGCTAAATAACAACGGTACGAAGACTGAGTTAGGTGAGAAAGTTTCGCCAGAACCACAGCCTCAGCCACAGCCTCAGCCTCAGCCTCAGCCTCAACCACAGCCACGGCCACAGCCACGGCCGCAGCCTCAACCTAAGCCATACCCTGAGCCCGTAGCGCCACTTACCCCTGTCAAGCCTGCCTTGCCGGTTAAGCCACCGCTGCCGCCCATCCCTACGCCACCTGGTGTCAACCCACCGCCGCCTGGTGTCAATCCAGTTAACCCCGTTGTCAACCCAACGGTTAACCCCGTCAACCCGCCTGCGATTGATGTCAACCCGCCTATCCCAACATCGCCACCCTTGGTGCAGGCAGCGATCACGCCCCCTACGGCTACGCCTAAGGTCGCAGCGCCCGCTACTACAATGACGCCATCGTATATGTATGGCACAGGCACCCAAGGTACAACAATCGGGGCGCTGCCCGGTAACTTACAAGCTACATTCCTGCAAGGTGCGAACGTGAAAGAATACAACCCCTTTGAGAATTACAACCAATATCAGCAGCTAGGCATGCCAGCCCCTATACACGCGGCACAAGGCGGCAGCCCCCTGCAACTTGCGCAGATGCAGCAAAGCGTCGCGGGGATTGATCCTAGCCTCTATAGCGTGCTTCAAAAGCGCCAAGCACCCAATTACTTCACCTACGGCGCAGACACCTCTGGTGGCAGTCCTACGACGTTTGCGGGTAGCCAATTGATGGGCAAGCCCACACCCGGCATACCCGTCATCCCAACGGGTCAAAAGGCAGGCTCAGACTGGCTTTACCAAGGCTCGGGAACCAACCCCTTAGCGATGGCGGGCACAGGTATACCGAGTCTGCCGGGTGGCATGATGGCCAAAGGCGGCCAGGCGCATGAAGGTGGCGAGGGTGAGCACATCCCCGAGTTTGTGACGGGCGCGACCGGACACTACGTTAGGGGTGGGGGTGATGGTCAAAGTGATAGCATCAAAGCCATGTTAGCCGACGGGGAATATGTCATGGATAGCAGCGCAGTATCCACTCTTGGCAACGGATCATCTGACGCAGGGGCTAAGTTATTGGATGCTTTTAGAGAGTCATTGCGAGAACATACAAGATCAGCCCCCGCTGATAAAATCCCCCCTAAGGCATCACCGTTGATGTATATGCAAGAGGCCATGAAAAAAGTTGGTATGAAATGAGAAAATGTGACAAATTAGCTGAAGCGAAAGCCAATGGCTTTGTTCGCTATTTGACAGGCAGACCTTGCAACAAAGGTCATGTTTGTGAACGTCTAGTTTCAGACCGATCTTGCGTTGAATGTAACCGTCTTAAAGCGCAACATAAACGTGATTCCATGACTGTTGTTGAAAAATATGAACATGGTTTGAAATACAGACACCTCAAAACAAACTGGCTTTTGACAGACAAAGCCCGGATTAGCCGTCAACAAACAAGCCAAAAGTATTACACCAATAATCAAGAAAAGTTAGCAATTTACCGCAAAGAATATAATTTAAAAACAAATAACTTTCATTCTAAGCAATGGAAACAATTGCATCCCGAAGCACGTTCTGCATGGACTGCCAAACGCCGCGCAGCAAAATTACAACGCACGCCATTATGGTTGACGCTAACGCACCATAAGCAAATTGATCGGTTTTATTGGGAAGCGGCTGAAGTCTCTAAATTGGTTGGTGAGGTTTATCACGTTGATCATATTGTCCCACTACAAGGCAAGACAGTATCTGGCTTACATGTGCCTTGGAATTTGCAGATATTACCTGCAAAAGAAAATTTAAGTAAAGGAAATAATCATGGCTGACCCAACAACGCTTGATCCAACGACTGCGCCAGTCTCTCCACTGACTGCCGCGGCCGGCACACCTACAACTACGCCTGGGGCGACTTTCAACGCCGCGACGGGTCCAAACCTGACCGCTGCGCCATCTAACTATGTGACCCCGCCACAGTTGGGCACGCCCTCTTCACCCTCGAGTGGCACGTTCACTCAAGGTGCGGCGCTGCCAAACATCACCACCACGCAGCAACAGGCGACTGCAGCTCCCGCGTGGTACATGGATTACTTAAACAATTTGGCGGGCACGAGCACGGCGGCCGGTGCAAACGCTCAGTACGTCGGTGCGCAACCGTTGCAGCAGCAGGCCTTTGCTCAGACGGCCGCAAACGTTGGCAATTATCAGCCAAACTTAGATGCCGCTAACGCGCTCACGATGAACGCCGCAACGACTGCTGCCCCGAGCTTAGCGGGTCAGTACATGAACCCGTACCTGAGCAACGTCGTGGACGAAGCCGGGCGCTTAGGTTTGCAGAACATTCGCAACACGATCTCGCCTCAGGCAACTGCAGGCGCTGTGGGTAGCGGTCAGTTTGGCTCAACCCGTGGCGCTAACGTGCTCGGCCAGAACATCACAAGCGCGCTGCAGAACTTAGGCGGGCAGCAGCAAGGCCTGCTCGCAAGCGGTTATCAGAATGCAATTACTGCAGCTCAGGCCGACTTGCAACGCCAAATGGCCGGCGGCTCTCAGATGGGTGCCTTAGGCACCACGACGCAGAACTTGGGCATGGGCGACGTGAACGCGCTCTCTACAATGGGCGGTCAACAGCAGCAGATGGCTCAGAACGAGCAATTGTTCCCGTTACAGGTCGCCGCCCAACAGGCAGCGCTCATGAAAGGGTTCACAATTCCAACGTCTGTGTCCTCAACCTACACAGGGCCAATCCCTGGCGCGTACCAAGCCTCACCACTGCAGCAGATTGGCTCGTTGGGTGCTGGTATTACTGGGTTGTTCTCTAGCGGCGCAAGTGGGTCACCTTCTCCATTTGCCAACTTGGTTAGTGGGATTAAGGGTTTGTTTCCTACTTCAAATACAACACTGACTCCAGAAGGGACTAGCCAATCCATGACAAACAGTGCTGCAAATTCTAACTATGACACGACTGCTCCGGGGTCTGGTTATGACGCATTTGGTAACCCAATTTAAGGAATAAATCATGGCTCTCCCTACAGCATCAGCACTCCCCGCCGTGCCAACAGGTATAAGCACGGCTGACCCTGAGGTTCAAAAGCAATACTCTGAGTCGATTGACAAGGTTCTTTCTGCACTTGAAAACCGTGGCGGTACAAACTGGTTTCAAATTGCTGGCGCGTTAGCAAACCCCGGTCGCACAGGCAGCGCCTCTGAGGCGTTCGGTCGCGCGATGGATGTTGTAGGTCAGCAGCGTCAAGTTGAAGAACAAAACGCTCTTCCAGTCGCTCAGATGCGCGCTCAGCTAGTCGGCCAGAAGTACGAGATGGGTAAAGAAGCGCAGGCGCTTAACGCCTTTGCCAAGGTGCTAGGCACCACGCCTAAAGACTTGCAGTCAGGCATCTCTCAGGCACAAAACAACCCTGCAATGATGCAACGCTTGAACGCTGCGATGCCAATGTTTTATGGCTCGCCAAAGATTACCGAGATGGCTAAGACTATGTTTGGCCAGTACAAGGACATGGCGAACACGCTGCTTGAAGAGTTCAAAGCCGGCATGACACAGGCCGACTTAGTGGCCAAATACGGCAATGAAATCTTGCCTATGATCCGCGGCATGGGTGGCATTCAGCCGGGTAGCGCTGCACCAAGTGGTGCGCCTGCTGCAAGCGGTTCACCAATTAACGTGCCATACACAACCGGTGAGGTTGCCGTTGCTGCTGACGCCAATAACCCGTCTGGTATTAAGCCAGGTGGCAAGTTTGCAATTTTCAAGACCCCCGAGGAAGGCGTACAGGCCACGCAACAATTGGTTGACAGTTACCTAAGCAATCCGAGCCGCAACACGCCAGCGTCGCTTGTAGGCACCTGGGTGAACGGTAAACCGGACACCGGCGCAACGGTTCAGAACGGGGCATATGTTTCGGGTATCCGCAAAGAGTTAGACGCGGCAGGCATTGAACTTGATAAAGATGGCAGGATCCCAAATACGCCAGAGGCAAACGCTGCCGTGACCCGTGCGATCATTACGCACGAGTCTGGCCCTGAACGTGCAAAGCCGTTCTTGCCTCTTGTTGGCACTGAGTTCAAGCCCACTGCAGCGCCGGCTGCGACTGCTCCTGCCGGAACAATCAGAACGGCAACGGAGGCTTTGGGTTCGCCTAAGATCGAGGCCGACCGAATCATTGCCCCTGATGGCGAGGTGTTAGCCGAGCGTGGGGCGAGTTCTCTTGCGGACTGGTCAAAACTGAAAGAAAACACAATTACCGAGTACAACAAACGCAAAGCCGAGACCGTTAAATTTGAGCGCGAGCAGATTTCAAACGCTAGCAAAGAACGCGCAGAGAGCTTTGCTCCACGAATCAAAGAGGTTGGCACAATCAACCCTGATGATATCTTGCGCACTCAAGGGATGTATGACTCGTTAGACAACTTGGTCAACAGCGACCCCGACATGAAAAAGGCGCTCGGCCTGATGATGAAGCAAGGCGCGGGTGCGGCCATGTATGAACTTGCAAAGAGCGGGGTCAAGATCAATAACTTCGGTATTGGCGTTGACGCATACCCCGCATTTGTCAAACAATTGCCAACTGATAAGCAAGAGAAGTTGCGTCAGATGGACATGATTTTGTCAAACATCTTTACCCAAAAAGCTAAAGACGGCAAGTCAGCGTTTGGCCCCAACATCAGTAACTTTGATATTCTCACGCAGAAAGAGACAATGGCGTCGATTCGCGATACAGCCAAGATCATCAACGGTTGGCTGTCTCAAGAGCGTACCCTAGCCGATCAAAAACTTGATATTGCGGGTGCGTTTGGTGACTTTGTGACCTCCACCGAGGGCACAAACAAGAAGCCATATCAGTTCTTTACTTCACAAGAATACAAAGATATTGCAAAGAAGTATGGGCAACTTTATCGAGATCTGGCAATCGTTACATACGGAGCACCTAAATAATGGCTGAGCAAGAATCCTCTTATGAAGCTGCCGCTCGTCGTTTAGAGGGCATGGGCGGCCACTACGCAAAGCACGTTGACTTGATGCAACAGTCGTTTAACGAGCCTACGCCCCCGTCTGACATTGACGCCAACCTGGTACCTGCGGCCGTTGGGGCTGCCGTAGGTGCGCCAGTCGCTGCGTACCGCGCTATTCGACCGACCCCTGCGCCTACGGCCTCTGTGGCCGATATTGCACGCGCAGTGGCCGCTGAGGGCGTTCCTAGCGCCCCTGGTGCCCCTGGTGCCGCACCAACGTCTGCGGGCGTTACGCCTAAGGCCACCGGGCGCGGTGCGGGTGTTGTGAACTGGGCAAACACTGTGACGCCTGAGCTCACCGCGCTTGAGGCAACAAAGGCGGGTGACTATAAGCAGGCTTGGCAACAGAACCTTAAAGCCCAAGCACTCGCTGAGCAAACCAGAGGGTTTAGACCTGGCGAGAATTTGTTGTTACCTCGTAGCGTTTTTGAAGAACAGGCAGCACGCCAGGCACTGGCCGAGCGCAAAGCCGCTGAGCTTGCCGCTAAGCCCTCTGCGAGCCAAGCCATCAAAAGTATTGTAGGTGGCGCTAGTGACATTTTGTCAAAAAGCAAAGTCATGCCAATTTTAGGTGGTGCGGCCTCAGGGTACGACATCGCGAGCGCCATTGACGAGTACAACCAAGGTGACTACGGCAACGCTGCCATATCGGGCTTGGGCGGCGCAGGTGGACTTATGATGATGTCACGCAACCCAATGCGAATTGGTGCAGGGGCGTTGATGCAGGTGCCTGCCCTAGCGCGGGCAGGGTACAGGTATCTCACAAAGCCTAAAGAATAGATTTTCCTCCGCAACCGTTCAGGGTTGTTTTGCCCCCCTAACCAGGGGGCTTTTTTTATTCAACTTTGTCAGACAAGCGTCGATAGTCAAGCAGGGCTTTAGCAACTTCGTGGTTAAGCGACTTGACTAGCGTGATACAAGCCCGGCGCTCGTCTTCGCGTACGGCTCGCTCAATAGCACGGCCATACTCAAACACGTCTACGTCATCGGCATACATCCCGTTCGGGTCTTCGTTCTCGCATTCTAAGAAGATGCCTTTAATCTCGATATTGCTCAACATTACTTTGGTTCCTTTGTGAATTGAAGGGCGGTTTCACTGCGTATTGCTAAAGACTTGTAGTAATCCCACTTGGCGATCGTGTCAGGGTCTTTTGAAGGCGCTATCCAGTTAGCGCAGCGCTTCCAAGTACGCTGCACACTCGTGGCCGTGGCCGGTGAGTAGGCTTTATGGTGCATAATAGAATTATCCATTTTACATTCTCCAATCGTTAACATGAAATTAAAAGATTACTTAAAAAAGCATGGTACTACGGGTAAATTGGCACAGGAAGTAGGGGTAACGCGCACCTGGTTGTCTTTGGTTGCCAACGACCACAGGTTAGCGAGCGCCATACTTGCGGTCAAGATTGAACGGGCAACCAAAGGCAAGGTCACCCGCAAGGATCTGCGAGCTGACCTGTACGACAAAAAGGTCGTCGTACCAGACGGCCTAAACGAGGTTGCACGCTCAATATTCGTCAAGCTCATTGAGCACCCAACCATTGATCGTACGGTCATTGAGGGCATCAAGCACGACCCCGAGATGGTTGGGCTGGTGCTCGACGCTTTCTTTGAAAAGCGTGGCGAGTTTTACTTTGCACGTTCTTTGGCCTGAAGCATGGCGCGGGCGATGACGTAGCAGTCGTTAGCGTCTTTTTCTTCCTCACCCTTATCCCAGTTCATCTTGAGCATGGCAAAGAGCGCGTAGAGGTCTAGCAGGTCGTCTTCGGTCATTTCTTTAACCTGTTGCGGATTGCTTGGGCGGCATTGTTTAACTGGCCAAGATAAAAAGACTCTGGCTCAAACTGTTCGCACACCTTGGCGCACTCTTCGCGCTCAATCGCAATAGCGGTCTTAGTTGTGTTGATTGCGATTTGCATGATCTCGGCGCGGGCAATTGCCAGGGCGTTATCAAACTCTTCTTGCGTGAACAGCGTGGCGCCTGTGCCGCGGGCAAAAAACTTTTTTTGGAAATCTGTTAGTTCTTTCATTTTTTAAGTATCCATAAAATTAAAACAATCGTGCCGTAAAACCAGAGCGTCCATTCGCCTAGTTGGTGAGGGATGTTCATGGCCTGCGCAACGCATCGGCAAATTTCACAAGCTCAACCATGCCCTCGTGCGACATCAGCCCCACCCAGTCGTCGCCCTCTTTTTTAAAGGAGATGTCTATCAAGTGCGTGCCATCGGTTGCATAGATGGGTAGGTTGATGTACTTGGCTTTATTGTCATGCCACGCTATCTTTGATTTTATGATCAGCTCTTGGTCGGTCATTCTTCCACCCCGTCAATCCAGTTATCCAGTTTGTCGTGCATCTCTATGCGGCGAGCTTGTGCAAGCATCATGTCTTTGCCATCAACAGTTACTTGGAGGGTATTTGCCATCTCATCTTTAAACTGCTCACCCTTTTTAAACATGATTTCATTAGGCGTTGTGCCAATTGTAAAAACCATACCTTGTAGATTGATTGCTGATTCAACTTTCATGTGTTTAATTCCTTTAGTTTGGTTAACTCGTCATAGTGTTCATACTCATACAGGTACTGCGAAGCAACCATTTGATTGCCTTGTTTTTTAAAGTGCAGGTGCATCTTCATGCAGTCCTCCCGCGTGCGTAGCTGCCACTTGAGCTTCGGTTGGTACTTCAACTCACGCACAGACAACTCAATCGGCGTACCGCAAACGCCCTCGTTCCATGCTTGAAACATACCATCACGTTTTTGGTTGATTGTCAGGTCGCCGTAGTTGCTGTGCTTGAGCAGCCGACCTATCTCAGTAGAGCCTGCCGTGAACTTTGACTGTGGCGGGGCATTGGGTGGCACGATGGTGTAGGTGTAGGGTAGCTTAGCCACCGTTCTTCTCCTTGAGGCGTGATTCAACAGCGTCTATAACTTGTTCGTCATGCCAATCATTTAAATCACCTTGCATACAAATATTTGCTGCATCTTCATCCGTCAGCCCGACCCATTCTTTGCGTGGCGGTGCGGTGTAGAGTGGTACGTTATAAATTCCTGTACCGTCAGCCTCGCTTGCTGACAATACATCGCCGTAATCAGGCATCATCCACGCAACAGGCTCTTGCTCAGTCTGTGCGAGCTGCGCTTCCAACTCCTTAACCCTAGACATATGCTGACGCAGCGAGTCTTGCGTGGCTTTGAGCAATGACCAATTCTGCTCAGGCTGTGCGAGTGGCTCACCAAAATTATTCGGGTCAACAGGTATTGACCATCTGACGATTGAAGGTTTAGGGTTAGGCCACTCAGCCCATATCATTGGCGTGCCAACAAAGTCTGCGCCGACACCCGCTGAAACGGTGGCTGCAAACTCTGCGGGTCGAACTTGTATTGGCTCAGGCTGTGCGAGTGATTTATATAGCGCCATAATAGCTTCGTGATGGATATCTAGTTGTTCTTTGTTACCATAATCTTCAATGAGTGGATAGTTAAACTCCAACGCATATAACGCCGTATTTGCTGCTTTGCGTAGGTCAGTCATGCTTCACCTCATCAATCGCATCCATCATTTCGTTGCTGATGCCGCACATCCAACCTGTGTCTGACGGGTAAAAGCGCAGGATGTAATTATCACGAATCAAGACTTCTCTAAACGCTTTCAACTCACGGGCGGCGGTGAGGGCTTCGTCAAGCAATTCATCTTTATGCGCTTGCTCTGTGACAAGTTTGGCGTACTCAAGGTTTTCAATAATTAAATCAATCTTGTTCATTTCTTATCCCTCACCGCATTAGCCGCAGCCATTACGCCCATGCGCCATGTATCCTTTGCAGGAACCATCTGCGTTTTAGAAAAATCATCAAGAAACTTTGCACAAGCCTCACGTTCTGCCACACGACCACCCTCAAACGCCAAGGCAAGCAACTCCATAATGTCACGGCTTGCTGCCGTGCCTTTCATATATTTCAAGCGCCATTGCTCAAATGGTGAGTCAACATTCATTTCTTACCCCTAAATTTACGTTTAATTTTGTCAACAACGGTCAACCCCAAAACAAACAAACCAAGCAACAGCATCAGCCCAAACAACGCCGCACCAATGATGTCATTTACTGTATAGATAAACATTATTTCTCACCCCTTGCACGAATTTCTGAGGCACAATCTATTGTTCCATCTTCATAACTTTTGCCAGACGCTTTTGCTTGAACCAATTCCAAACATACCTTCGCGCAAGCCTCGCGCTCATCAGCACGACCTTGCTCATATAAGTCTTCAATATGTTGAATCAACTTGATTATGTTAATGTCTGAATCTAATGCTGACCTATTGCAGGCAGTTTGCATTTTTCGTATCCAGTTTTCTATTTGTTCGTCAATCATTTCTCACCCCTTGCTCTGATTGCTGTGGCACAAGCCGAACCAACTTCTCTAATATCATGGTGTTTCAAGTACAAATCATGCCCCGTTGACCATGCTGTAATCGCACACGCCTCACGCTCTGCTAATACCGCCTCTTCAATCAGGTACTTTGGGTTGCCCCATTGTTGTGTTTTTTCAGGCCTGCTTAACTCTGCCTCTATTCTTGAAATAATGTTTAGATAGTGCCCAGTTTGACCTACAGCAAACTCTCGGCCATTCATTAACGAACGCATTGCATCACGGGCAAGTTGTAATAAATCATGTTCTAAAGTCATCTCTCACCCCCAAGTATCTCAACGGCCTTGCGCCCTAGCTCCATAGTCACCGCTCGGCGCAGCCTGACGATCTCATCTGAATATTTGACGCAGGTATCTAGCAGCGACTGGTTAGATTTCTGCAGCGAATCAATTTGCTCGGCTTGATCTCTGATGTGGCTATCGAGCGAGTCAATCAGAGTCTGCTGTTCACGCTGCTCTTTCATTTTGCGTCCTTCAGTATTTCAATTGCAACGGCCAAGTCAAGATCATGGCCAGTCTGCAGCGCCGCTAACGCATCGCGAATCCTAGAGCGTAACTGCACGATTTCAGCAGCGTACTCGTGGATGTTAGCGTGCAGCGCCTCATTGGATTTTTGTAAATCTCGAATAAGTGTCGCGGCCTCCTCTTGTTCTCCGTGAGTCATAAAAAACCCGTTCTCCAGGTTGCGCAATATTTTGCTAGGGCTCAATGGGTTCATGGTTTCAATCCAAAGGGGTTGTGGGCGTAAAAGTTATTTGTGGTGTTGTCATCAATCACAACGACAGGCACGTCAACGACTCGGATAAAGAGCGCGGGGTTAGCGCGTCGCTTGTTGTCGCCTTTTTTGATTAACCTGCGACCTCGCACAAGATTTTCAAGAAGTAGGTACACCTCACTTTTATTTAAATTTAGCATTGCGGCCAGTTCGTTAGACGTGCGAGAGATAGAACAAAAATCTAAAATTTTGTTTTGAGCATCAAGAATGTTCATTTTTCATGCACCTATCAAACGTGTCGCACTTGACTGGGTGCAAACAATGGCATGGGGTATTGTCAAACGTCTTAAACGGGTCTACAGGCGGCTTGTAGCGGGTGACCCATACCCACACAAGGGAAATTGCCACGCTCACTACAAACAGCCCCACAACAAGCTCTAACGATCCCATACTCGCCTCCCGTCAGGATAGATAAGCGAGCTCGCGACCCGCGAAGGTTGATCGAGCACCTTTAAGGAGTCTGGCCGCATGGCAACCTGGGCGAGGGTGAGCCCCTTGTAGGGCGGGCGGTCAAACTTATCAATCTTTTGGATGTCCTTTGGTTTTTTCATGATCAGTTTGTCCAGATCAAAAAAATCATTATGACAACAAAGCCCACGAACCCGCAGGCCTCTTTGAGGATAAAGCGCCAGTTACGCATTTTTCAACTCCTGAAGTTTTGCTGAAATTTTGTAGTACCCGTCAAACGTGATTGAGGCCTCGTAGGATCCGTCCTGGTTGGGCAAGGCCTTCCAGTACGCATTTTTCTCTTTAATGCTCTTGAGCTCGGCCTCGAGCCTTGCAATCTCTGCTTGGTTATTCATCGCACATCTCCTTGCGGTCACGCCGATCTTCGGCAATAAGTTCTGCAATCTCCCACGACTCAACCTTGGCCTCAAGCCAGGGAGCGTGGTAGCCCTTGCGATCAAGCACCGAGTACATTTCACGGTTCCAGTACGCGATCTGGCAAGGAATGTTTTTAAGCCGGCAGTCAAAGACTATGGCATTTTGAAGGTTTTGTTGTTTCATGTCGGGATCCTTTAGCCCCCAAAGGGGCGATTGGTTAGG
The DNA here is from genome assembly GCA_903924715.1 of uncultured beta proteobacterium. Classification (GTDB taxonomy): domain Bacteria; phylum Pseudomonadota; class Gammaproteobacteria; order Burkholderiales; family Burkholderiaceae_B; genus Zwartia. The sequence continues at coordinate 32,094 of CAIYCP010000321.1, read as the reverse complement.
CTTCGTTGGTGATCGCCAGCAGGCTTTGCAGTTGCTCTTCAATGCGCTGCACCTTGACTTGCGCTTCGGCCTTGACGCCTTGCAATTCCGCGCGCAACGCAATCACTTTGTTGTCAATCATTTCGTTGCGGTCGATCAACTCAAACTCAATTGTTGCGGTGCCAATTTTTGTAAACCCGTGAGTTGACATATCTAAGTTAGATAACAACGTGGCTGCAACAAGGTGGGTTCCCGAGGCAGTTAAGATTTGTTCGGGCGACATACTACTTTCACTATTCAGCCAAGCAATCGTTTTGGTTTTCATGCTAATTCCTTAGCCCCCCTAAGGGGGCGGTTAATTTAGATTTGTTTGAGAGTGAAGTAACGAGCGGTAGTGCCGCAGCCGGTGGCGTCATACGAACGCTCTGACTCAGCAGCGCGGCGGATATACTTCATCTCACCTGTGACCAACGAGATGCCGTCTGGGCGGTTGCAATACCCGTCCTTCAGGTGCTGGCAGTCTTTGCAAAATTTGATTTCCATGCTGTTCTCCTAGCCCCCCGAAGGGGGCGGTTGGTTTATTTCTTTGGGCTTACGCGGATGTCGGCACGGCCTTCTTTGCGGAAGGTATCCAAGACTGCGTCGGTGATGCCGTACTTCTCGCACACCGCGGCGTAGTCAACCGAGCCGGTTACGGGCACCAGTTTGACTTCAACGCTGTGCTGCTCGCCTGCGTGTTTGCCCTCGCCGTACTTGTTGGCGATGTCGCCTTTCATTTGCTTGACTTGCTCGGCCAAGGCCTTAGCTTGCTGGTCGAGCACATAGAGTGCGTCGATGTCGCTTGCAAGGGTCAGTGCCAAATTCTCGGTGGTGGTGATTGCGTTCATGGTGTAGCTCCGGTCTGTGAATCAGGTTGAAGGTTTTGTTTACTGCTTACTGATGAAACAAATATTAACACGTTTTCTAACAAAAACACACATTCTTTATACTTTGTTGTAATAAAGACTCAATTCTTTATAACTAAGCCTTTTTTGATGTAATACAAGATCTGCGCACTCATTGTGCGTGTTTCACTCTCACAGACTGCCTGCAATTGAGCCAGGACTGACTCTGGCAGGCGTACGGTAACGAATTTCTCTTTAAGTTCTTTCTTCATTTAAAAACTCCAGTATTTGTGCCTTGGCGTGTTCAGCACCTTTGCCCACAATAACATGGTATCCCACACTTTGTAAATAATCGATCATGCCAAACTGCTCGTCGCTTACCGCGCCGCCCTTGGTGCGCTTCATTTCAATCCACAACTTCCACTCTGGTACGAACAAATCAGGGATACCAGGCACCACACCCTCGACTTTTAACTTGCCGGCCGTGGCCTTGCTACGAGCGCCACCGTTGGGCACTGCGAAAATCAAGACGTTGGGGTAGCTGCGTCTGAACCATTGCACGAGCATGGACTGTTCGACGTGCTCAGATGGCACGGCAGTTTTTTTTAAAATGGACATTCAAACTCCCACTTGTCGCACGCATCAACGGTGGCCGCAAACTCCTCGGGCGGTTCTGTTTTGTAAATTTCGCACATGCCAACGCGAGTGTAGTGGTGACAAGTGTGGCAGCACTTTGGTTCTTTTAATTTTTCGATCTCAAGCAAAAATATTGGTTTCTTGTGGCGCACGTTTCCAGCTCCTCGTTAAGATTTGATAAAACTTACCATCGAGTTTAAATGTAATCAATGATGGCGGCCGCGCCTTGTTCATCTGGTTTGCAAGAAAAAACAAACCTTCGTCCTGGCTCATGCTCTCAGCGCCCGTGAGAGACGCACCAGAGGCTTGCGCAAGGTTATAAAGGGTGCGCATAGCCTTCTCGCCCGCGTAGCCCATATAGCCCACTGTGAGGTACTCAACGACCGGCTTATCGCTCAAGCCACCGTAGTAAGTGCAAGACAACATCGGCTTGCCGCTCGTGCGACTAGTCTGCTTGCGCCATGTCCACGACCGTACAGCGAGCTCACCGTTAGCCTTGACCCCCATGATGTCGTCGTTGTGCAAAGTAAACTTGCGCTCAGGTGGCTTGGGAAACTCAAAACCACAGTTAGGGCAAACCTTCACCGAGATATGGCAGATCTCATGACACTCGCTGCAGACTTTGGTTGGCGGGTCACCCTCGCCCTCGCCTTTCTTTTTGCTTGGCTGCACGTTGGTGACTGGACCGTGCTGGGCAACGACCCCGGCAAAGTCGAGCACCAGGCAGTGATCGGTGTGTGACTTAGGTCGCATCCCGCGGCCTGCCATCTGGACGTATAAGCTCGCGCTCATAGTTGGGCGCAGCATTACGAGCAGGTCAATGTCAGGATGATCAAAGCCAGTTGTCAGCACGTTGGCATTGGTGATCGCTTGAATCTTGCCAGCCTTAAAATCATCGAGAATTTTCTCGCGGTCTTTTTTGTGTGTTTTGCCTGTCACGCAATTAGATGTGATCCCGTGCTCGTTAAGCAGGGTTGAGATGTGATGCGCGTGATCAACGCCTGAGCAAAAGAAGATCCACGACTTACGGTCACCAGCGAGCTTGAGAACCTCTTCAACCACCTCGCGGTTATTCTTTTCTGTATCGATCGCCGCCTGCAGCTCAGACTCGATGTACTCGCCCCCGCGCTTATGCACCCCAGAGGTGTCTAGGCGCAGCGCTGTGCGCGTTGAGCGTAGAGTTGATAGATAACCACCCTCAACGAGCTCCTCGATGCTCACAGGCTCTATAAGCGCGTCAAAGATGGCGGGCTTGTCGGTGATCAGCCCGTGACCTAGCCTGAACGGGGTAGCCGTCAAACCAATCACGCGCAGGTGCGGGTTGATGGCGGTCAGGGCATCAATCAGTTTGCGGTAACTGCCCTCGTCGTTGTGACTCACCAGGTGACACTCATCAATAATAATGATGTCGACGTGGCCGAGCTGCTCCGCACGCTTGCGAATAGACTGAATGCCCGCGAACGTGATCTCTTTACCCAAATCTTTTTTGCCAATGCTAGCGCTGAAGATCCCCAAGGGGGCGTCTGCCCAGTGCTCGCGCATCTTGTTGGCGTTTTGTTGGATCAACTCCTTGACGTGGGTGAGCATCAAGACCTTCGTCTCAGGAAAGTCTTGCAAGGCGTTCTTGCAAAATGCCGCAATCATGTGGCTCTTGCCAGAGCCGGTCGGGGCGACTATGCAAGGGTTGCCCTCGGGGTTTTGCTCGAACCACTCGTAGAGTTGGTCTAGGGCGCGTTGCTGGTACGGGCGCAGCACCGTTTTTAAATCGTTCATCGGTTTCTGACTCCGGTGTAATCCGTTGCCTTGACCTTAACCACGCTGAAGGCAAAGCGCCAGACACTTGAACAATCAATTGAATCAATCAACTCAACTTGACGCCAATGGCAAAGCCCCCAGGTTACGATCTGATCGACAATTGTGTCTTCGGACGGGTTCGGCTCACCAAAGTAAGCAATCAAGTGCGTCTGGGTAATGCCGTTGAGCACGTTGACGTAAGGCTTTGGCATGGTGACAAACAACAAACCGTTGTCAATGAGCAAAAAAACGTCAGGAAATAACCTGGTCGGGAATCCATAAGGGTCAAGGTCAATAACGGTAAATTTTTTCTTTTCAGCAATCATTTTGTGAAACAACAAAAAACTATCGCCGGTCTTACAATACTTTCTGTCGCAGGCGGTGACTTGCCCAAACTGTTCATAAACGGCAGTCAAGTTCCCCCGGCCTGAAAACAATTCAAGAATGTCATGGCCATGCTGCGTATTCAAATTTCGCATAACCCATTCAATTTGGTTTGTCTTTTCGTCCGGGTGGTGCACCTCTGAACTGTTGACGGCTTGCTTTCCCCGTACCACGTCGTGTCTGATTGCCCGGTACGTTTTTGTGGGCTCGGGCGGTAATTCTAAAAACGAGAGTTGTCTAGTTTTGGTCATTACTCCACCACCCTCGCGCCCATCGTTGATCTTAGGTCTGCAATAAAATGGTCATCACTTGCGCACGCTTCAACGTTGGCCACAATCTCGGCCGAGTGATAACCTACCTGGCTATTTTCAACATCGCCGTGCGGGGTGTGCCAGACAACACCTTCTTCAGTTGCCGTGTACTTCCAAGGTACCAAGTCCGGGTGAATAACGTGCGCCGAGCACCCAGTGTGCTGCTCATCAACGCTTAAGGTATGGTCGTACTTTTCGCAGAGCCATGTGCCGTCCTCTTTGGCCGTTGAATGTGCGCAGGTGCGGCAGTTGACCTCTTTGGTAGTACGACTTTTATGGCAAAAATCATGCGCCGCGCAGAACCGGCATTCGTACCAGGTGGCGTCTGTGCTGATAGGGGGCGGCAGCCTGGCGTCTTTGACTAGGCGATGGCCACGCTCGAGCGCCTTAGTGGCCACGGCCTTGTCAAACTGTACTCGCTCGGTGTAGATACGATCGTCGTCCTTGCAAACTGAGAGGTATAACGCTCGTTGTAGCTTGAGCCCCATCATGTAAAGCTGCATCTGAACGTAGTGCGTGAACTTAGACTTCTCAACGCCGTTCTTTTCAAGATCAGTGAATGACTTCAGTCCGTGCGTTTTGATCTCAAGCACATGAGGCTTGGTTGACTCAATCATGCCTGACATGATGACGCCATCGACCGATCCCGAGACATGACAACCAAAGTCAACGCGGGATTGATTAGCACCTGTCTTTTGTACGTCCATGCCGATGGCGCGTAAGTCAGCCACGACGGTTGCCTCTTCGTTTTGCCCGCGGCGAAACAGGCGCAGGATCCGACCCTTAAAGGGCTCGACCACCGCCCATCTAAAGGATAGCCAAAGCCACCGGTCGCAGACGTGCCCAAGCGTTGAGCACCCCATATGCGGGCGGGGTGGCTCTTGAATTGATTCATGGTAGGCGTCGATCGCGGCCACCGTGCGGTTTAGTTCTGGTAACTTTGCCATGCTATCTCCATCCCCCACCCCGAAGGGTGAGGGTTCGGTTAAGGGATTACTTCTTAACCCAAGGTGGTGAGGCCTTGGCCGCCGCCTTCGGTGCCGCAGCAGTGGCCGCTGCCATTGGCATCGCACCGCCGGCAAGCGACTTAAACCCCTTCACGTCGTTGCTGTCGCCGTACTGCTCGCTCTTGCGAACATCCAACTTCACCTGCAACTGGCCACCCACGAACTGGTCGGTGTCATCCACACGCGCCAAGCCAATCGCACGCATCAACTCGCCCATCTGTTGGTAACCAATCGCCTCGGCGGTTGGGTTGGCGTTTTTGATGTTCAGGTTGCCAAAGACGACGCGCCCCTGGTGGCTTGGTCCAGTGATGTCGTAACGAATAGCGATGTATTCGCCCGTGCCTGCCTTGGTGGCTTTAACTTCAGCACCGCCAATCGTCGCGGTGTACCAGCCGGCCGGCAAAGGCTCGAAGTTGCGCTCAGACTTCGGTAATTCTGATTCGACGAAGGGTTGATTTAGTTGTGCCATGATGTTTATTCCTTAACAATGATTTTGAATGTTGGACGACCGGCAGTGGTGGTGATCGCATCGAGCAAGGGCTCGGTAATGCTCGGGTCTGCAGACTCCCATTGATCGCTTACGATCGTGGGCGTCCACTTAAAAAGACTAGCCAAGTGATCGCTAAGCCCGTGCTCAGCGGCCAGTTCCTGTAGGCGCTCAGCGTTGACCTTGCGGGTCATGCGCCCAACGATCTTGACCAAGAACCCGTCAGGTGTGGGGAAGTTCTTTGTGCCTTCCATCGTGGGGGCGACGTTAAACTCCTTGACCATCTGGTCTTCGAGGTCGCGACGGACTTTGACTGCCGTCTCTTCAGTCTGTTTGGCGTTAAGCCATGCTTGATATAGGCTCATTCTTGCTCCTTGGCGGTTAGCATTGCGTCAGCAAATTTGTACGCCTCTTCTGCAACAACCTTAAACCCCTCATTTTGAAAATATTCCTGAACTAACAACCCTTGCAATGCTTTGGCAGCAAAGTAATCTCGCAGGGTCATGCCGCGCACGACTTCGTGGTTAATTGTTGTCGGGAAAGCTGGCGCTTGATTTTTACTCATACCCCACCCCCCACTTTCTCAATAATCGCGGAAAAGTCAGCAGGCTCCCAGGCGTCGAGTTTTCCTGAACGATCCTTGGCCAACCAAAGCCCGTCTGAGTCGCACAACAGAGCCCTTTGGCTCACGCCGTCGGCATCCTTTTCTACGCGCAGGGCAAGCACCAAGTCAAAGTAGTAAGGAAGGGATTGCCCAGTTTGCTTGCCTGGCATGCTCGGTGCATACAAAATGCGCCCCATCTCGTCGGCCGTTTTTTCAACCTTGGCGGTCATCAAAACGTTACGGCCGGACAAGTCGCGGAAGGCGCGAATGATATCGGCCATCTGCTCGGCCATCGCACCGTAGGCAGCACGCGGATCCTTGTTGCTCTTTTTCTCAGAGTTGAGCACCACCTCGGCGATCTCACTGATTGAGTCCAACACCACCGAGTCGAACTCTTTGCCTGCACCTTCGTTTAACCACTCGTAGGCCTCCCAAAGATCAGCCATCGTGCTGATCTCCAAGAACGGCAGGTTTGCATCTTTAATTGACAACAGCCCGCCCTCTGCTGACAGAATAACGGGGTTAGGCATGGTGGCCGCGAGCGTTGTCTTACCCGCCCCAGCCTGCCCGTAGACCAGCGCCTTGACGCCGTTGCCCGATAAATCGGACGTCGATTTTAAGTTGATAGCCAAGATGGCTCTCCTATGTTGTTATCCCGCCGATCAGACAATCTGTTGAGCGATTGGTTGAATTATTCCACAAATAAAAGTATATTGTCAACTGTATATTGTGAAATAAACTGAATGAGGTGTAATTATGCTCACGCTAGATGAAATTCGTAGCCGTTTAAAAGATCGACGATTGCCAGTGGTGGCGCAGGCGACTGGGCTACACGCCAATACACTGCGAGAGGTGCGCGACAATCCTCTTTGCAACCCGACATATAAAGTCTTTAAGTCACTTAATGATTACCTCTCAGAGTGGCGCACACATGGCTAATCTTTCTCACATCTTTGGTGGCGCGTTCGTACCGCCCCCAATAGATCAAACACCTATAGCCTCACCAGAGTCACAGTTAAGAGAGGCAATGATTAACGCAGGGTTCACGGCACCCGACACCCTGTACTTTGATGGCAAGATTCACCGGTTCAGGTCAGGCCAAAAGGGCGGCAAGGCGGCGGGAGACAAGACAGGTTGGTACATCGCCTTTGATGGCGAGGTTGCAGCAGGAAAGTTTGGTTGTTGGCGTGCTGGTGTAGACCATAACTGGCGTGCCGTTGTTAATCGAAAGTTAACGGCAACAGAAGAGATGGCGCTCACCCGGCGTATGGCCGAGGCGCGGGTCTTACGAGACGCCGAGCGTGCCAAACAGCACGAGACCGCGGCCGACACGGTTGAGATCATCTGGTCAAGCTGCATGGCGGCATCCCAAGATCACCCGTATTTAAAACGCAAGAACATCAACCCCAATGGTGCACGGGTCACCGGCGACGGGCGCTTAGTCGTTCCCCTCTTTGACTCTGAGGGCGTTTTATCAAGCCTGCAGTACATAGACAGCGAGGGCGGCAAGCTCTACCACATGGGCGGGGCGACTGGCGGCTGCTTTTGGCAACTCGGCACCACAGACGAGCCAGGCGTGGTCTACATGGCCGAGGGGTTCGCGACCGCGGCCACCATCCACGAGGCGACCGGCCGGCCGTGCGCCATCGCCTATAGCGCAAGCAACCTCGTGCCTGTACTCGGTGCACTGCGCGCAATGCTTGGCACCCAACAAGAGATCGTTATCGTGGCTGATTTTGATAAGTCAGGGGTTGGCCAAAAGTATGCCGAGCAGGCCTGCGCCAAGCACGGCGCACGGTTTGTGGTGAGCCCCACCGAGTCTGATGTGAACGACTTCGTGCTCGCAGGCGGTGACCTAGCTTTCTTACTCGCCCCCACCCTGCAAGAGTGGCTCATGGGGGCAGATAACTTCTCCTCTCAGCCCGCCCCCCTAAAGTGGCTCATTCGCGACTGGATTCAAGCCAACGCGCTCATCATGATTCATGGTCCCTCAGGTGGGGGCAAGACCTTCATCACTCTAGACTGGATCCTGCGCATCGCGTCCACCATCACCCAGTGGAACAACAAGAACGTTAAGAACGTACCGGTTGTCTACCTAGCAGGCGAGGGGCATCACGGGCTCAAGGGCAGGATTGCCGGTTGGAAGCACCACCACAACGTCCAACACCTAGAGATGTGGATTAGCCCCGAGGGCGTAGACCTAAACACCCCAGAGGGCTATAACAAGGTCGCCGAGGCTATCCGTGCGCTAGGCGTGCGGCCAAGCCTGATCGCCGTAGACACCATGCACAGGCACCTGCTAGGCGACGAAAACAGCGCCCAGGATGCCAAGACCATGTTGGACGCCTGCGCCAGGCTCATGAAGGAGTTCGACTGCTCGGTCATCCTCGTGCACCACACAGGTGTCTCGGAAGAGGCGCAGCACCGAGCCCGCGGGTCGTCAGCTTGGAAGGGCGCACTGGATATCGAGATCAGCGTAGTGCCCACCGTCGATGGACGTCCGATCGAGATCGTGCAGCGCAAGTCAAAGGACTCGGAGTTGGCCGCCACGGTCTATGCCAAGTTGATCGGCGTGCAGATACCTGGTTGGTTTGATGAGGATGGGCAGCCCGTGACCACTGCGGTCGTCGAGCTCGTTGAACCCGTCGAAAGTGTCAAAAAAGACACAAAAGTTGACGAAAGTTTAAAAAGATTTAAAAGATCGTGGTTTAAAAACCACTGTCAGATGCACGAAAATATGCCGTTTGTAACCCGCGAGGCGATGCTTGAGTTCCTCATTGAGAACGACGGATTGAGTGCGGCAAGCGCAAATAAGTACTGCCAATCCAGCAACGACAAATTCATCGGAGGCCTTGTAAATGCTGATGTTTTAGTCGTTTTAGAGCAAGGTTGGGCAATTAAAAATGAGGTCATCGCAAGCGCTTGGATGGTTGAAAAGAATGGTTGAAATACTTAGTGGAACTGGTGGAACTGTTCCGGAACTATTGAAAAAGTTCCGCTTGGGCAAAGGGCTTGACAGCGGAACTATCAGTTGGTACGCTAGCCTTGCGACGCGTCCAAAAGTTCCGATGGCCATGCTGCGGTGGTTTTTGGGGTTTTAGAGTAAAAATAAAAAATCACAAAGTTCCGGTAGAAGTTCCGCACCTAGCCATGAAAAAACCCCCAGAGATGGGGGTTATTTTTTTTGGTATTTTTATTTATTGAGATTAATAATCAGATTGCAAAACAAGTTTGCAGATTTCAGCTTCAGCAAGCAAGTCATCGTGTTTTTGAAGTTGAACAGCGGCCTGTACAGGCTCATTAAAAATGTGCTTCCGAAGAACGTACTCATCGTAATGTTTCTTGGCTTGAACTTTGCACTTTACTAAGCGCGTGAATAACTGTGATTTTGTCATGGCATTTCCTTTGGTTTGTTATAGGATTAATTATCAAAAGCAACACAGATACTCAGGCAGCCATGCGACTTGCAGTTGTGGCTACGCAAGGCCTTTAAGAATGCCTCTTCACGCTCTCGAGCGATCGTTGAGCCCCACTTGGTTGGTGTGGCACCGGCCAAGAGTTCGTCGCAGCGTGGGCAGCCCTTTGTCTTCTTGCCAAAGACCACGCCGCCGCAGGAATGCTTGGTTGTGTTTGATTTTGCCCAGCTCATACTAATTCTCCTACGATCATCCAAGTTGGGATGTGCAACTCAAGAGCGTTATCGCCGTCAGTGTCTTTTAAAACAACCGAATCGTTCTCTTCGTAAACCTTAACCACCTGGTAAGTAAAACCAGACTCGCCTGCGTCGCAGTATTCGGGTTTGATTTTTACAATATCGTTTGCTTTCATTTTCTTGCTCCGGTCAGTTTATCTGGTTGGTGTGGTTCGCCCACAAACAAATAGTAACACGATTTCACACGATTCAATACAATCTATCAATTATTTTCTAGGGGTTTTCCCTAGTTTTGATAAAAATGTTGTTTTTAGTGTGATTTTGATACAATTTGAAAATGGATAACTCAAAATCTAAAGTAGAAAAAAGTAGACCGAAAACGGGCGGCCGTGCCGTGGGCGTGCCTAACAAGGCCACAACGCTCGCCAGGGAGGCTTTCGCGGCCTTCGTGGATGGGAATGCCCACCGCATGCAGGAGTGGCTTGAGCAGGTCGCTGTCGATCCTAAGCATGGACCGAAGGTTGCCATTGAATTAGTGCTGCAGGTCAGCGAGTACCACATCCCTAAGTTGGCTCGCACTGAGCACGTTGGCGACGGGGGCGGCCCTGTCGAGATGCGCGTATCTCTAATTGAGAAGATTGCAGCCCGACGGCTCAAAGATGGCTGAAGAGCTGGTCGAGCTCAGCATTGAAGAGCTCGTCATGCTCGACTGGCGTGAGTCTTGGTTTGATACCGCACGCCCCAAACAAATTATGCCCGATGGCGATTGGTGGACGACTTGGCTCATCTTGGCCGGTCGCGGTTGGGGTAAGACCAAGACTGGTGCCCAGGCGCTCGGTTGGTACGCGGCCACAAACCCCAACACCCGCTGCGGGATCATCGCCCCCACCACAAACGACGTCCGCGCCGTGTGCCTCGAGGGCGAGTCTGGCTTGATGGCGGTGCTCCCGCCTTCAATCATATCCGGATACAACAAATCATTACTTGAGGTCACGCTCAAGAACGGCAGCATAATTAGGGGGTTCTCGGCAGAAGAACCTAGCCGGTTACGTGGCCCACAACATCACATCGTCTGGTGCGATGAGGCGGCCGCCTGGCAGTACCCCGACGAGGCGTGGTCGATGATGAAGTTTGGCTTACGGCTTGGTCAGAACCCCAAGGCGATCGTGACCACGACCCCTAAGCCCATCGACTTGGTGCGCCAGTTGGTGGACGAGGCCGAAGACGAGGACAGCTCGACGATCATGACCACGGGCTCGACCTTCGAGAACGCCGATAACCTCGCCAAGTCATTCATCGACGAGCTCGCGCAGTTTGACGGCACCACGCTCGGCCGCCAAGAGTTGTACGCCGAGCTGATCTCTGAGCTCGAGGGCGGTATCGTCAGCGAGAGCTGGTTCAAGCTCTGGCCGGCCGCCAAGCCTTTGCCTCAGTTCGAGTACGTCGTCCAGTCATACGACTGCGCCACCTCGGACAAGACCTCCAACGACCCGACCGCCTGCGTGGTGCTCGGGATCTTTCGCCCGTCGCCCGACAAGGCCATGTCCGCGATGGTGATCGACGCCTGGTCGGAGCACATGCTCTACCCTGACCTGCGCCCCAAGGTCATCGAAGAGGCGACCAGCATTTACGGCGACGAGAACGAGTTCGGCAACGGCAAGAAAGTCGATCTCATCCTGATCGAGGACAAGTCCGCGGGCATCTCGCTCATCCAAGACCTGCAACGCGCCAACTTGCCAGTGCGCTCCTACAACCCAGGGCGTGCCGACAAGACCATGCGCCTGAACCTGGTCGCCCCGCTCATCATGCGCGGGCGCGTTTACCTGCCCGAGTCAGAAGACAGACCCGGCAAGCCAAGACGATGGCTCAGCCCCTTTGTCACCCAGGTATGCAGCTTCCCCAACGCCAAGCACGACGACTACTGCGACGCGCTTAGCCAAGCCCTGCGCGTGCTGCGCGACATGAACTTCATTGAAATTGACCCGGTTGTGCATTATGATGACGAGTATGACGAGGATCGACGGATCCGCCGTGAGAATCCCTATGCGATGTGATCTATGACAAATCCACTCGATTACACGATCCAAGACCCCGAGGCTATGCGCTACGCGCTCATGCAAGACTCGAGCTACCGCGGGGGCGGCGCTGTGCGCATGGCCGATGGCGGTATCCTCGACGGCAGGCCTGTCTTCAATACCGCTCAGATCCCCTTCGCCGAGTACCGGCACAGCATCGGTATGAACCACGGCGGCATGCACTTCGACGAGGGCGGCGAAGTGTCGCTTGATCAGATGCTGTACGAGCTCGGTCGCGCACAGCACCGCGATAGCCCGGTCATCCAGGCCACGCCACAGTCGCGCACGCAGAGCGCCGTCGGCACGTTTGGCGGTTACATGGACAAGGCCGGCAAGTTCATCACCGAGGCGCTCGAGCCCATCTCAAAGACGCACCCCGTGCATAACTTTTTGGCCGAAGCCCTGTTGGCCGCGCCCCTTAAAAGCGCCGGCACCGCGCTGCAAGACTACACGAAGACGAGCCGCGACATCACCGAAGAGCAGCCCTACCGTGCGAGCCCGTTCATCGGCAGCGGTGAGACGCTGCGCCTTGACCCGCGAGTGCTCGACATTGCCCAGTTCGCAGCGCCCGTTCTCGGTGGCGCTAAAAAGCTCGCCGGGGTCGGCGTTAAGGCGGCCGCGCCTTACGCCACCAAGGTCGATGACATGGTGCGCGAGCTGTACGACGCGGGCATGATCCCGCAACCAGGCCTGTCGATCAAAGACGTCACGCCTAAGCCTAAGCGTGCACCCAAAGCCGTCGAAGAAGTTGTGGAACCCGTGCGCACGCCAGAAGAGCAGGCCGTGATCGACAAGTTCGGTCAAAAGCATATTCAAGAAGCAGCCAGAACCAAGAAGGTCGAGAAGGCCAACCTGGCTGAGGCCGAGGCGGCCGATGCAGCCGACGCAGGCTTAGTCGCGCCTGTCGCTGCACCCGCCCCCAAAACCAAGGGCACGAACCGCGGTGCGGTGCCGGCCGACTTCTACCGCACGATGGCCGACCAGAAGGGCGACGCCGCGGTGATCAAAGCCGCCCAGACCGGACAGCACTTAAAGCCCACCGAATCAGGCTACATCGGAGCGCCGCGAACGGTCACCAGCCCCCAAGGCCTGGGTGCCATGCGTCGTGGGATCGACAAAGACTTTATTGACTCGGTCGAGGCCGTGCGCCTCGCTGACCCGACCCGCTTAGGCACCTGGTACGATCGCGCCAAGCAGGGCATTGGTTCGACTACCGAGCCATACCAATTAAACCGCGTGCTCGAGCAGCATGGCGTTTACTCAGCGGGCGTGAGCCCAGAGTCTGAGTTGGCGTTCGCGCTTAAGCACTTGAACAGCCGGGTGGCAGGCGAGCCCGCGATGGCCTACCGCGGTGCAGGCATGCGCACGCTCGATAACGCCGTTGCAGAAGACCGCGCCGCTAAGCTAGGCTTTAAGATCGGCGAGTACGCAAACAAGAACGATCCGCGCATCCCTAACGAAGGCCTGTTTGGCGTGAATGATTTCCGCCGTGCGCAGGGCATGGGGTATACCGACCCGCAGGGCAACCCGTGGAAGGCTGGCGTGTCAACGACCATGCATCCGTTTATGGATGCCGAGACGGCGCTCCAAGTCGATCGCGCAAACCTCGCAGGCGTGGGTGGCCGCACCGACTGGGCTGGCCCTCACATCCAAGAGGTGCCCTGGGTTTACGGTAAGGCACAAGACTTTCACGCACGCGGCAAGAAAGGCCGCTACAAGGGCGACGAGCTCGAGGGTATCAAGCAGTCTTTGATTGACGCGAACAATACCTCACGCGATTACATGTACAAGCACGCGCTGTCGGCCACGCACGAAGCGGTGCCTGGCGCGTCGCTCGAGCACGTTGCGCAGGTGCTCAACATGTCGCCTGAAGAGAAGTTGGCGTACGGCGCGACCGGCAGATGGGATCGGCCAGTGCCCGAGTCTGGCGCGTTGCCGGGCGTGGGCGAAGGTAACCGAGACGTGCTCTACAGCGCACTGGGCTACCGCCAACTGCCATCAACATCTTCGCAAGGCGTCTATACGAATCAGCTCGGTGGCGTTGAGGCAAACCCAATGACCATCGCCCGCCCCCTGATGGACTTTCCCACAGGTGGTGGCGGCGGCAGGATCTCTCCGCTTTCGCAACAGGTCGCGCAGGCCGTCGAACAGTTCCGCTCACTGAACAGCGCCCAAGAGGCCGGTGCCTTTAACCTGCCCAACACGATGCAAGGCGTTAAGGGTAAGAACTCGTTCTTGCTAGACACCCGAGGCCGAAACCCAGACGCGTTACAGGATCCGACCGCGGGCATAACCCCAACCTCCGATCAATTGGCTCAGATAGCCAAGGTGTTGGAAAAGCACAACAAGGATATTGGGATCACGGCCACTAACCGCGGCATCTCCATATTCCCGTTTGATCCGAGCATGAGCGCTCAAGACTTCAATAAGATTTTCACCAAGAAGGTCAAGCAGCAAATAAACGACATCTACCCGGCAGAGCAAGTTAAAGCGGTAACCAGCACTGGCTACGTGCCAGGCGTTGGTAAGCGCGGCAAAGAAGGTCCAGAGACCACGCAGCCTTTCAGCGGCGAGGCGACAATGGACATGCTGAGCGAGTTTGCGAAGTTGCCCCCAAGGGTCGCGCAAAACATCAGCGAGTCAGAGGCGGTCAGGGCGGTTATCCGTGAGCAGGCATTACGCGACTCGTTGCTTGGTGGCACGCGTGGCGACATTCAGAAGACGCGGCAGTTCTTTAGTGAGGCCGATTGGCCTCGTGCAGTTGAGCTCATCCGCAAGGGTGCGACACCGGCGGCCGCACTTGCAGCGCTTGGCTACAGTGCAAGCTCGATGGCGGGCGACAAGAAATGATTACTTATTTAAATGCGACCAACCGCCTTGGCGGCCTTGAAATGCTTTGTGAAGCGCTACTTTCTTGGTTGGGTTTTCGAGCTCGTGAACGCGAGCTAGCAGCTCTTCCATCAGCGCCGCGCATTGGTCGTAATAGCTCCCCGGCTCAACCGCCTTTAAGAACTCGATTGCTTCGTCATATTTGTCCATTTAGCCCACCAATCGTTAACTTGAAGTTAAATAATAACATCAGGACTAAATAATGGCTACTGAATTTCCCATCCCCCAAGACTATGGCCGATTCATCGCCCCCGAGGCGCATGGCGATAGCGAGTTTGGCGACACCGCCGAGGTCGATCTGTTTGATCAGGCCGACGTTGAAGAGCAGGACGATGGCTCAGCGATCGTACGCCTAGAGGACGATGACCTGTTGGGTCCTGAGGACTCACCTGACTTTTACGAGAACCTGGCCGACGTCATCGACTCGTATGACCTGTCGGGCGTGGCGATCAAGTACCTCGAGCTCGTTGAGAAAGACAAGTCAGCCCGCGAGGGGCGCGACAAACAGTACGAGGAAGGATTGCGCAGAACTGGCTTAGGCCAAGATGCGCCAGGCGGTGCCTCGTTTATGGGGGCGAGTAAGGTCGTGCACCCTATTATGGCCGAGGGTTGCGTAGACTTCGCCGCTCGCGCCATCAAGGAGCTGTTCCCGCCAGACGGGCCAGTGCGCTCAAAGATTCTAGGCGAGGTGACTGAGCAAAAGACCATGATCGCCGAGCGCAAGCGCGATTACATGAACTACCAGCTCACCGAGAAGATCGAAGAGTACCGCGACGAGGAGGAGCAACTCCTCACCCAACTTCCGCTCGGTGGTTCGCAGTACATGAAGATCTGGTACGACGAGAGTAAACGCCGCCCTTGTGCGGAGTTCTTGCCGATCGATAACGTGTACCTGCCATTCGCCGCGGCTAACTTCTACACCGCAAGTCGTGTGACCGAGGTCAACGACATCACCCAAGACGACTTTGAGGCGCGAGTCTCAAGCGGGCTCTACATCGACTTAGACATCTACCGCGCAAGCCAAGAGCCTGAAGAGTCAAGCCCCGAAAAAGCGAACAATCGAATTGAGGGTCGCAAGTCAGAGTCAGACAACATTGACGGCGTGCGTCGCGTTTTCCACATCTACACTTGGATGGAGCTCGAGGACGACAAGAAGAGCAAAGGCGAACGTGCCCCTTACATCCTGATGATCGATGAGTTGTCGTCCGAGGTCGTGGGGCTTTACCGCAACTGGGAAGACGGCGACGAGTTGATGTCAAAGCTCGACTGGATCGTTGAGTTCAAATTCATCCCTTGGCGAGGTGCTTATGCTGTCGGTCTGCCTCATCTTATTGGCGGCCTATCTGCCGCTCTTACTGGTGCTTTGCGTGCTCTACTTGACTCTGCGCACATCAACAACGCCCCCACGATGCTCAAGCTCAAGGGCGGCAAAGTCTCGGGGCAAAGCATCGTCGTCGAGCCCACCCAAGTCACGGAAATCGAAGGCGCGCCAGGCGTAGATGACGTACGCAAGATTGCCATGCCGATGCCGTTTAACCAACCCTCGGCCGTGCTCATGCAATTGCTTGGTTGGTTAACCGATGCCGCCAAGGGTGTGGTCACTACAGCCGAAGAGAAGATCGCTAACGTCACATCCAATGCCCCCGTTGGTACGACGCAGGCCTTGATTGAGCAGGGCGCTGCCGTATTCTCGGCCATCCACGCACGGCTGCACACAAGCCAGGCGCGGGTGCTCAAGATCATTGGGCGCTTGAACCGTTGGTATCTGGACGACAACCCAGACGAGATGAGCCGCGAGCTTGGCGTCACCTCAAAGGACTTTGAGAAAAACTCGGATGTGGTGCCGGTCTCCGACCCGCACATCTTTGCCGAGTCGCAGCGCTACGCCCAAGTGCAAGCGCTGGCCGCACGCGCCCAGGCGAATCCAGACTTATACAATCGACTGGCTGTTGAAAAGCGGATCCTTAAACAGATCAAGTTGCCCGACATCAACGAGGTCTTGCCTGACCCGCAGGACGTCAAGGAAATGAACCCGGCGCTTGAGAACGTTGCGATGACGCTCGGTAAGCCCGTCGGTGCGTTCCCGAACCAAGAGCACTTGGCTCACCTGCAGGTTCACTTGGATTACGCCAAGGATCCCATGTACGGCGCAAGCCCCATCATGGCACCCGTGTTTATCCCGCAAATGCTTGAGCATCTCAAGCAGCACTTGACGCTTTGGTACCTGAACTCGATGGACAAGTACGCGTCTGACGCGTTGGGTGAGTCGTTTGACATCTTGAAGGTGCAGCCTATCATCCAAGAGGCGCAAAAATTGCTTGCCGCGAGCTCACAGCATGTGCACCAAGACACACAGCAGCAGTTTGCAGGCGTGGTGCCTATCATGCAGCAGATGATCCAAACCATTCAGCAGCTCAAGTCGCAGCAGGCACCAACTGACCCGAGCGTGCAAGCCTTGGTTCAGACTCAGATGGCTGAAACGAACCGCAAAACGCAAGCCGATCAGGCCAAACTTCAACTTGACCAGGCCAAACTGGCTGCAGATGTCAAGGCCAAGCAGGAAAAGAACGTCGCCGACGAGCAGATCAAGGCGGCCGAGCTCACCCACGACATCAACTTGCTGACGCTTGAGCAGCAACACGAGCAGCAACGTCAACAACTTCAAGCGCAACAGCAGCAGCAATTAGCAGCGCAGCAAGCAGCACAACAATCTCAACCTCAAGAAGTACCACCGCAAGGAGTTTAATCATGTCTGACGCAATTTCGCAGCACAAACGTATGGCAATGGGCGAGTCCGTGCCCCTGGCAGGCGGCAAGTCAGTGATCCAAAAGTATGCCAAGGGCGGCGCAGTGATGGCCGAGAGCAAGGCAGCTAACTTACCGGCTAAGGGTGGCGCATTGCAACCCGTCAAGGCAACTGGTGAGAAGATCGCAACCTTCAAGAAGGGCGGTGTTGTGCCCAAGAACGGCATGGGCTTGAAGATAATCATCGGCGTACCTTCGCGTAAAGCCGCCGGCCGTGGTCGTTAACCCAGTCAGCGAGCTGATTGGCAAGTTAAAGGAGCGGCGCTTAGAGCTAGCGCTCTCCCTTGCTGACGGCTACGCGATCAACATTGAGTCTTACCACCGGATGGTTGGAACGTATCAAGGGCTTGGTGAAGCCTTAGACATACTTGATGACATCTTGACGGAGAAGGATGAGGATTTGTAAATGCCTTTAGCAAGCGGGGGTGTCTACTGGTAAGGGTCGTCACCCCAGATGCCTAGCTTTAGGGCTGACGCTTCGGAAAGACGAGGGTCAAGACGTATGGGGGCGTAGCTAACACCGCTACAAATTGAAGGGTACGACAGCCCCCATTCGTGTTGGTTAAATGACGTCATAGATCAACACGGGCTGCATCCGTAATTGCAGAGTAGCGATACTGTGGGCGAAGTCTGATCAAAACAGGGAGAGGTGCGTTCTCCGGCAGGCAACAGCACTGACACCTCGGAAAGACGGGGATTACCGCGCCGAATGGCGCTTTTAACCAAGTGCCGAATGGCGCTTTTAAGGAGTAGGTATGAAAGACTTTGAAACCCTCGAAGAGGCGTTCCCGCAGTGCGTACATGGCATCACACCACTAGGTGCCCGAGTGTTGTTACAACTCAAAAGCGTAAAAAAAGCCAGTAAAGGCGGCATCATCCTGGTGGAAGAAACACGCGAAACTGAGCGTGCGCAGTCAATGATTGGCAAGGTCTTAGCGCTTGGTCCAATTGCATTTAAAAACCGTGACACTTTATCCGAATGGGGCGAAGGCATCTGGTGCCAGGTCGGCGACTACGTGCGCGTACCCCGTTGGTCAGGCGATCGGTTCACAGTGCCCAACCCAAACGACGCAGAAGACCAAGTTTCACTGCAAATCCTGAACGATTTTGAGTTATGGGCGAAGGTTGACCCTGAACAAGTCTTGACAATGAGGCAATTCGTATGACACCCACTGATAAAGCAGAGATGCAAGTCGCCGAAGAGCAGGATGGCTCGGCTGTTGTGCACCTGGAGGACGGCGAAGCGCCCGAAACCGAAGAAAAACCCGAACTTGCCGAGGGTGGCGAGGTCGAAACCAACGACGGGCTTGATTCTGACCCCGATCGGGAGCAAATTCGCGCCGCTCGACGCGAGGAAAGACGGTTAAAAAAGCAAATTCATCGCGAAAAGACCAAAGAATCTAGTCACCTTATCAACAATTTGCGCACACAGAACCAGCAACTCTCGGAGCGCCTCGCGCACCTTGAAAAACGCACCTCTGGTGCTGAATTAGCCCGTGTTGACAAGGCGATTGACGATACCGAAGTCCAGATTGAGTACGCAAAGATGAAAATGCGTGAGGCCGTTGCCAACCAAGACGGTGACGCAGTCGTAAAGGCTCAAGAGTTAATGTATGAGTCGCAGCGCAAGGTCGAGTCGCTTAAATCTATCAAAGATCAGGCAACTCGGCAGATGTCGCAGCCACCCAAGCCCACAATGAACGTGCCAGACCCTGCCGTTCAGCGTAACGCCGCGGATTGGATGGAGCGTAACCCGTGGTACGACCCACAGGCCAAGGACATGGACTCGGAAATCGCGCAGCGCTTGGACAAAAAGCTCACCGACGAGGGTTATGACCCCTCTTCGCCTGATTACTGGGATGAGCTTGATGACCGTGTCTCAAAGTACTTGCCGCATCGCATGAGTGGTGCTGCACCGCAACGCTCAAACACCCAACGCCCCCGCATGACGGGCTCTGGGCGTGAATCTGCGCCAACTGGGCGCGGTAACGAGTTTAGGCTCTCGGCTGACCGCGTGCAGGCCATCAAAGACATGGGCGCTTGGGATAACCCCGATCAACGCGCAAAGATGATCAAATCCTACGCAAAATATGACCGTGAAAACAAGGGAAGGAACTAATCATGGATAACCGTTTAAAACGCAGCCCAGGCGAAAGCCGCAGCAACCGTACCGAGCAAGACGCATCACGCGCAGCGCCTGAGGAAAACTTTCCGATCGTGCGTGAGCGCCGCCGTGCGCGTAACGAGTTTCAGCAAACCGTGTTGCCGAATATCCCAGAGATCCCAGGTTTTCACCTCTGTTGGCTTGCGACAAACAGCCAGTATGACCCGATCCATCGCCGGTTCTCGCTAGGCTACGCGCCTGTGCGAGCAGACGAGATGCCCGGCTACGACATGTACAAGGTCAAAGAGGGCGATCAGTCTGGCCACATCATGTGCAACGAGATGCTGCTTTGCAAGATGCCGATGGACATCTATCAAGACATCATGCTTGAGCACCATCACTACCAGCCGATGGACGAGGCAGATAAGATCCGCATCGATCAGGAGCAGCTTGTCAGCCAACGCGACCGCTCAGGCAAGGCAATGGGCAGCGTTGAGGGTGGCTTGCCAGATGACAGTAACGTGAAATTGCCACACTTTAGTTAACTTGCTTTACTTTTAAAAAATTAGTATTAAAATATGCTGCATATGGATACCCGCTTTGTAAAAAGCAGGTATCCACACCAAATTTAGTCCTAAAAATCATGTTCTAGATGATTTTGCCTGTAGCTTTGAAGAAAGCGAAAACATTATCCCTTTAACTGTTTTTTAGGAGCATCCTATGAGTGCAACTAACGCACCTTTTGGCCTGCGACCTGCGTATTTCCCAACTGGATTGGAACGCGCACAAGCTCTGGCTAATGGTATTACATCGGGCTACGCTAGCAACATCCTGAAAGGTCAGGCTGTTCAGTATTCGCCTAACGCTGGCGTCATCTTGCCGGTTCTCGACACCACAACCAACAGCGGTTTAGTCTCTGGTGCCTTCGCAGGCGTCGAGTGGACTGACACAACTGGCCGTCGTCGTGTATCTAACTACTGGCCCGCAAGCACTACTTTCATTACAGGTAGCTGCATCGCCTATTTTTACAACGACCAACAAATCGTTTATGAAATTCAGACTGATGGCACTATGGCTCAAACTTCAATTGGTAATGAAGCGAACTTGAGCAACTTCACTGCAGGTTCTACCACCACTGGTTTGTCACAGATGACTCTGTCGGCATCGCTCGTTGGTTCAGCAAGCACTGGTCAGTTCCGTATTGTTGATATTGCACCTTACCCAGATAATAACTGGGGCGACGCTTATGTGATCGTTCGTGTACAGGTCAGCAACCCTCAATTTGTGGCTGCTAAAGCCGCTATCTAAGGAGAACTGATATGGCAGCTCCAATGCGCAGTACGGATTTCCGATCGATTGTTGAGCCAATCCTCAATGAATGCTTCGACGGAATCTATGACCAACGTGCCGATGAGTGGAGCACAGTGTTCCGCGAGCAAATGGGCATCCCACGCAACTACCACGAAGAGCCCGTCTTGTACGGCTTCGGCGCGGCTCCTCAGTTACCTGACGGCAGCCCCGTCTCGTATCAGCAGGGCGGCGTGCTGTTCCTTCAGCGCTATGTGTACAACGTCTATGGCTTAGCCTTTGCGTTGACCAAAGTGTTGGTCGAGGATGGCGATCACATCCGTATCGGTCAGGTCTACGCCAAGCACTTGGCGCAGTCGTTGATTGAGACTAAAGAACTGCTCGCAGCTAACGTATTGAACCGTGCGTTCAATAGCAGCTACGTCGGCGGCGATGGCGTTTCACTCACCAACACCTCGCACCCAATCGTAAACGGCGTGTTCAGTAACCAATTGGCTACTGCAGCCAACTTGTCGCAAACCTCGCTTGAGCAGATGCTCATTCAAGTGCGCCAAGCCGTGGACAACAACGGTAAGAAGATCCGTCTTCAGCCGCTCAAGTTGATCGTTGCCCCAGGTAACGTGTTCCAAGCCGAAGTTCTGTTGAAGTCTGTGCTTCGTACCGGCACCGCCAACAACGACATCAACCCAGTCAAGTCGATTGGTCTGATGCCTGAGGGCGCTTCGGTACTGAGCCGTTTGACTTCAGCGACTAACTGGTGGGTGCAGACTGACGCGCCAGAAGGCCTGAAGCTGATGATGCGCCGTGGTCTTGAAAAGACTATGGAAGGCGACTTTGAGACTGACTCAATGCGCTACAAAGCAACAGAGCGGTACACGATTTCGTGGACTGATCCGCGCGCAGTGTACGGCACGCCAGGCGTGTAATGTAACGGGGGCTAGTCCAAAAGATTAGCCCCTTTTTTCTATCAACCGAGTGGTTCAAGCCACAGGAGATTTAAAATGCCCCAATATTCAGACGACCTATTCTTAGGTCCTGCACCGACTTTTATGGGTACTGGCATTCGCCCGTACACCACCACTGCTACCGGCGGCACAGGCGGCACCTCGTCAACAACGCTTACAGTGACAGCCGTGGGCTTTGGCTCACCAATCGTTTTAGGCATGTTTGTTGACGGCACAAGCGTCACAGACGGCACTTACATCACAGCGTTTGGCACAGGCACTGGCGGCGTCGGCACCTACACGCTGAACCAAGCCATTAACGTGGCCAACACAACCGCTTTGACGTTGCACAACAACACGGCCTTTGATAACCCATCGCCGATGAGCCTGGGCGTTGGCCCACTTGGTCGCATCTACGTTTGGGATGTTATCCCCCAGGCGTTGGTTGCAAACAACATCGCAGCATCACAAACCCCGGTTGCCGCAGCGTCTTTGACTTTGACTGCAGGCACCTCTGTTCGCTCGGTGACAACCACAGGCGGCGCAACTGTTTTACAACTTGATCTGCCACGCGCTGTAAAAGTAACCACCGGCACTGCCACTGGCTCTGCTTTGGCAAGCGTTGCAACAACTGGTACAGGCGGTCAAATCTCTTACACCTCGAACGCAAGCGTGTTCACAGGTCAACGAGTGACTGTATCTGGCACAGCAGGCGGCACAGGTTCGATTACTGGCTACTCAAACCCAACGACTTACATCCTGACCGCTGTTACCGCGACAACCGCGACCTTGACCACTACCGCGGGCGCTGCTGTTGCCTCAGTAGCAGGTACGATCTCGGGCTTGACCTTCACCCTCGGCGCTGCACCGCAGACCGTTACCGTGTCTGGCTTTGACTACTACGGCCAAGCCATGAGTGAGGCGATCACTTCTAGCGCCGCGGTCAGCACAGCCGTTAGCGGTAAGAAAGCCTTTTACCTGGTGAGCTCAATCACAACCTCTGGCGCTACTGGCACCGCGTTGACTGTCGGCACAACTGACATTCTCGGCCTTCCAGTTCGTGTCACAAACGTGGCCTACGTCGCAAGCGTTAAGAGCAACAACGCACTTGCGCAAGATGGCGGTCAATTCACTGCCGCTGACACTGCAACCGCAACAACCACCACTGGCGACGTGCGCGGCACTTACGTACCCGCCACAGCCTCTGACGGTATCGTTCGCACTGTCATGGGTGTCTTGCTGCCAGCAATCGCTGTTGGTCCAAACGCAACCCGTGTTGGCGCACTCGGCGTCACACAAGCCTAAGGGGTAGATCATGGGTTTCAAAGAGATGAAGATGATGAAGTCAACCGAGCCCTCAGTTGATGAGGCCGGCAAGGGCATGAAGAAAGGCGGTATGCCGATGGTCATGAAAGACGGCAAAAAAGTACCTGCCTTTGCTGCCAAAAAAGGCGGCAAGACTAAGATGGCTATGGGCGGCGGTATGCCTATGGGCGCTCTGTCGGCCGCCGCAGCCCCTGCGATGGGCGCACGCCCACCAATGGGTCGTGCGATGCCTATGCGCAAGCCTGACCCACGTCAGGCCATGATGGAAGCTGCAATGGCTCAAAAGGCCGCTCAGTCTCCAATGATGCGCAAGAAAGGCGGTATGGCCGAAGGCGGCGCTGAGACCAAGTCTGAGATGAAGATGGACAAAGCTCAAGACAAGGCCATGATCAAGAAAGCCTTTAAAGAGCATGACATGCAAGAGCACAAGGGCGGCAAGGGCACGAAGCTAAAACTTCAAGCCGGCGGCGTTCCTAAGTACGCAACTGGTGGTGTCGTTCAGAAGTATGCGACCGGTGGCGTTGTGCAAAAGTACAAAGACGGCGGTCATGTGGCAATGGCTTGCAAAGACGGCGGTGGCTTCAAAGCCAATAAAAAAGGCGGCTGCTTCTAAAGTCAAATATGGGGGCTTAATTGCCCCCATGTTTTGCAAAAATCTTGAATTTAATAGGTGAGTCATGTCACAAATCGTTTCGTACACTGCCCCGTCCAGTCAAACGGACAACCAATTACGCACGCAAATCTCCTCACGTTCTGCGGCATACGATCCGGTAGACAAACTGCGCGTGTCTCAGCCCCAGGCTTTGATTGACACCGACTTTGAGTACGGCACGCAGCCAACCAAGTGGGAGTCTATCAACCTTCAAAACAATCGTCAGGGCGCGTACATCATCCCTCAGGTTTACACCACGGTTGACAACTCTGGCCTAACCAAGGGCATCCAAACGACAAGTGGAAGTCGCACCGTTTCCGTATTTATGGCAAACACTGGCGCTTATGTGGTCGGCACGCCTATTTTTATTTTAGGTGCCACAAACCCTAACATTAACGGCTGGTGGTTGGTCGCAACGGTCAGCACCAACGTATCGGTATCGTTCCTGATTGACGCAAACGCGACAGCCACGACCAACGTGTTTAACCCCGGCAAGTCGTACGTTTATCCCGGCAACTTCTACAGCAACTGCGGCTTTCAAGTCGGTTCAAACTGTATCACCGCAAGCGCGACCACAACCCCGCTTTGCACAACCACTTACCCTCACGGGTTGAACGTAGGCGACTACGTCTACATGAGAGGTTTTGCGGGTGACTTAAACGTCAACGGCGCATGGATTGTTGCTACAACGCCAACTGCGAGCACCTTTACCTTTACCACTGCGACAGCGGTCACAAGCCCAACAAACAGCGCAGGACAGGCGAACGTATTTATGCGCCCTGCGGGTTGGGTTGAGTCGCGCCCCTACGATGGCGGCGTTGCGTTCTCGGCCGGTGGCACGATCACCAACCAACAACTGATTCGCCAGACCCGTCGTTATTTCCGCTACCAGTCAGGCAAGGGTATCCAGTTCTCAACTGGCTCTGCGCTGCAGCCAACGTTGTTTCAGCCGGTCTTAACGGCCTCGGGCACGACAGTAACTGTCACAACTTCGGCACCGCACAACCTTGCGGCCGGCACAACGATCCAAGTGTCGGGTGCTACTCCGAGCGGGTACAACGGTATTTTTGTCATCGGCACTGCAGGTTTTTCAAAGACCACTTTTCAGTACACGACAACCTTTGCAAATACACCAACATCAACGCCTGCGATTGGCAACTCGATTCGAGTTAACCCAACGCTGTGGTACGGCGCTCAGAACTCTGTGGGTATCTTTGACCAACAAAACGGGATCTTCTTCCAGTTTGATGGCCAACAGTTAACCGCGGTTGTTCGTAACTCGACCATTCAAACCGCAGGGTATTGCCAGGTGACGCAGGGTAATGCGACCGTCACGGGCGTAGGTACAAACTTCACCACTGCGCTCACGCCTGGTCAGTTTTGCGTCATCCGCGGTCAGTCTTACCGAGTCATTGCGATTGCAAGTGACACCTCATTGACGATTGCCCCTGAATACCGTGGCAACTCATACGATTCGACCAACTCGCCCAACGGCGGCTACATCATGTCGGTAACCACTGACACGAAGTACCCACGCTCGACTTGGTTTGATCCAATGGACGGCACAGGCCCATCGGGCTACAGCATTGACCTGACCCGCATGCAGATGTGGTACGTCGATTACTCTTGGTACGGCGCAGGAGCAATTCGTTGGGGCTTACGTGGCAAAGATGGCGCGGTGACCTATTGCCATCAGGTGCAAAACAACAACGTGCAGTACGAGGCTTTCATGCGCTCGGGCAACCTGCCTGCGCACTATGAGTCAAGCGGACTGACTCCTACGTCTTTCTTGACCGCCTCAATCGGCACTGGCGACACCACAATCCCTGTGGCTGATACAAGCCTGTTTAACTCAAGCGGCATCGCTAAGATTACGGCGAGTGGCACGTCAGGTGCGATTGAATACGTCACTTACACAGGCAAAACGTCAACATCATTGACGGGCGTGACTCGAGGCGCGACAGGCGGTGCAGCGGCGACAGCGTTTACTGTCACCAACCCACAAACCGCCTATGTGACTGTCGAGTACGCAACCGCTGACTCTGTGCCTTCAATCTCGCATTGGGGCTCATCGGTCATCATGGACGGTCAGTTCAACGACGATAAGTCGCTGCTCTTTAACTACGGCATGACAACACCTTTGGCTGTCTCGGCCGCGGGTTCGTATGCCTTGATGGCCATCCGGATTGCACCCTCGGTTGATAACGGCACAACAGATATTCTTGGCTTAAAAGAGAACATTAACCGCATGCAGTTGCAACTTGACTCGGTGTCAATCATTGCGTCAACGCAACAGGTGCTGATTAACTTGGTGCTGAACGGTCGCCTTGCGGCAGCGTTCTCTGGCACTGGTGCCGTAACGTCATTCGTTTCACCACAACAGCTCGCAGGCGGGTTCACCTCTTCGCTAGCTCAGATTGCGGTGAACGGGGCAACTGGAACAACAGCGACCATCACAGGCGGTGAGTCTTTGGCAGCGTCTTATGTGCCGATCGGCATCAACACCTTGGACTTGTCTCAGGTTCGTGACTTGGGTAATTCGATCTTGGGCGGCGGGGTGAATAACACCGTACCGACAACCCAAGCGGGTCTGTACCCAGATGGTCCAGACATCTTGTATGTTGTGGCCACCACCACGGGTGCCGCGAACATCCAAGCGCGTCTGTCTTGGAAAGAGGCTCAGGCTTAATCATGCCAAGCAAATCACCTGCTCAACATAGGCTGATGGAGGGGGTTGCTCACTCAAAGGCTTTTGCCAAAAAGGTGGGCATACCTCAGTCCGTAGGCAAGGATTTTGCCAAAGCAGACGTGGGCAAAAAGTTTAAAGAGGGCGGTTTGTACGCCAATATCCACGCCAAGCAAGAGCGTATCGCCGCAGGCTCGGGCGAGCACATGCGTAAACCTGGTAGTGCGGGTGCGCCTACGGCCGAGGCCTTTAAAGAGTCTGCAAAGACTGTGAAAAAGGCTAAGGGTGGCGGTGTATCATTGGCCGTTGGGCGTGGCGAGAAGCTGCCCACCAAGCAAGGTGCCGGTTTAACCGCCAAGGGTCGTGCAAAGTACAATAGCGAGACAGGTAGCCACTTGAAAGCACCGCAGCCACAAGGCGGTAGCCGCAAAGATTCATTTTGTGCCCGCATGAGCGGTGTAGTGAAACACGCAAGCGGTGATGCGCCACGCGCAAAAGCCTCGTTAAAACGCTGGAAATGTCCGGGGTGGTAGATGTCAACTAGCGGCACAGTCTCTCAGACCACGATTTCTGTTATGCAGCTCATCGACCACGGCGCACGCCGTGCGGGTAAGCTCGCTGAAGAGCTGACCGTTGAGCAGGTGCAGGCCGCTAAAGAGAGCCTGTACTACCTGCTCTCAAGCCTAAGCAATTACGGCGTCAATTACTGGGCGATCAACAAAGTCATTGTTGGTTTGCAGCCCGACAAATACGAGTACTTCTTGCCTGTTGGCACGGTTGATGTGCTCAACGCCAACTACCGCACGCTCACCAACGTCAACACGGGCGCTTACAGCACGTCAGGCGTGACGCTAAACGCCTTTAACGGCGTGGGCAACCTGATATGCCAACTGAGCAACAACACGGGCGCTATCGGTATCGCAAACGGTACGAGCAGCCCTGTCTACATCAGCACGATCGGCATCTTGCCCGCGGTATCAGGCTCGGTGACCGTAAACCTGCAGTATTCAATGGACGGCACGACTTGGGTGACGGCTTACGCACCCGGCGCGGTGACGTGGGCATCAGGCACTTGGATTTATTATGACCTTGACCCCTCTGCAACCGCCCCTTTTTGGCGTATTCAGCAGGTTTCTGGTGTCAATATGGGGTTCTACCAGGTAGTATTCGGCACAATGCCGATGTCAATCAACATGTCACGCATGAACCGTGACGATTACAGCTCGCTGCCTAATCGCTCGTTTACGGCGCTCAGACCCTTGCAGTACTGGTTTAACCGCACGATCCCACAGCCGAACATGGAAGTCTGGCCAGTGCCTAACAACATTGGCCCTCAGATTGAGCTCTGGCTGAACAGATACATTCAAGACGTCGGCGATCTTAGCGGCCAGATTGAAATCCCACAGTACTTTTACATGGCGATTCAATGGGGCTTGGCGCACCAGATGGCGTGCGAGCTGCCCCAGGTTGACCCTGCGCGTATCCAGTACTGTGAGGCACAGTACGAGAAGCACTTCATGCTGGCGCAGAACGAGAACCGCGACAAGTCGCCCATTATGATCTCGCCTAATATCAGCATGTACACAAGATAGGGGTATGAAATGCCTCGCTTTTTGAATACAATTGGTAACAGTAGTTTGAGTGTTTTCATATGCGACCGTTGCAAGATGAAAAGACCCTATAGCGATATGCGTGCAGACGGAAACATACCCGCTATAAAGGTTTGCTCTGAGTCGTGTAGCGACCAGTTTGACCCATATAGATTGCCGGCCAGGCAGTCTGAAAAGATTACGATACGTTTTCCTCGCCCAGATGAGGATGTTGCAGAGACGCATAACAACATAATCCTTGACCCTGATATTCAGAACAAAGATGATGTTGGGATTGCAACTGAGCAAGCGAACACGCCGAATGACGGCAATCTTGATATTTTGAGTCCTTAATATGGCAGACGTTCGGATAAGCGGTTTACCAGCAGCTCAGGCCATCACCGGCACTGAGCTTGTACCTGTTGTCCAAAACGGCTTGACGGTTCAGACTACTGTTTCGGCAATCACGGCAAGCCCGTCACTCACGCAGCCATTCTTGACTGTAAGTCAGCAATCAACACTGCCCAACAGCCGCTACTTCTCAACAGGCGTCGGGCTCGGCATCACAGATGGCGGCGCACAGGGCGCGTATGCGATCAACTTAAACGGCACGAGCGGCTCATTAGAGACCGCAGGCACGGGCATCGTTGTAAAGACTGCTGCTAGTACCATCACGGCGCGATCGTTCGCTGTGAGCGGTTCTGGGCTGTCTTTGAGCAATGGTAGCGGGGTAAGCGGAGATCCAACGCTGTCTTTGACCGGCTTAGCGCTCGCCTTGGCCAACACGGTCGGCACAGGGCTGTTGGCTGTTAACGGCTCGGCGCTCACGCCGCTTACGATCACAGGCACGTCCAATCAGATTACGGTCACGAACGGCAACGGCGCGAGTGGCAACCCAATTATTAGCATTACCTCAAACCCAGTGCTGCCTGGTACGGCCGCTGTTCAAGTGCCCTCGGGTACGACCGCGCAACGCGCAGGCGCTATCGGCTCGTTCAGGCTTAACTTAGATACAGGCTTATTTGAGGGCTATAACGGCTCTTGGAACTCCTTTGCGGCGGGCTCTGGCGTCACCTCGGTTGCTACTGGCACGGGGCTCACGGGTGGTCCAATCACGTCTACGGGCACCATTTCGATTGACTCGACGGTGATTACGCTCACCGGCACCCAGACGCTCACGAATAAAACGATTAGCGGTGCGAGCAACACGCTTAGCAACATCGCTAACGGCTCGCTGACCAACTCTTCAATCACGATTAACGGTAATGCTGTGAGCCTCGGCGGCTCGACCACGGTGACCGCGGCAGCGCCCTTTGCGCTTACGATCGGCACAGGGCTCTCGGGCTCAAGCTACAACGGCTCATCTGCTGTGACTGTGGCAATCGCTAGTACCACGGTGACGGCTGCGGCTTACGGCTCTGCGTCGAGCGTGGCGACCTTTACGGTCAACGCTCAGGGTCAGTTAACTGCGGCCGCGACAACAGCGATTGCGATTACAAACTCGCAGGTGTCGGGCTTGGGCACAATGTCCACGCAAAACGCCAACGCCGTGGCGATCACGGGCGGCACGATCAACGGCACGTCTGTAGGGGCGACGACTCGCTCGACGGGTGACTTCACAACAATCAGCGGCAACACGGTTACTAGCACCACGCCAGTGCTGAGCTTTACCGCCACAAACACCATTGCGTCTTTTGGTACAACAACTGCGAGCTCGTACAACCAGTTGATTATTCAGAACCAAAGCAACACCGCGGGCGCTTCATCTAACTACGTTGTTTCAAACAACTTAGGCACAGACTCAACGTATTACGGCGAGTTTGGCATGAATTCCTCGACGTTCAGCGCGTCAACCCCGATTGATTTTTATAGTTTAAACAACGGCATTTATTACTCGGGCCACGACGGGGATGTTTCTTTTGGTTCAGGCAATGGGTTCAAGACCTACTTAACGTACGGCACAGTCGGTCAGTCATCGCACGTTATTAACGCAACGGGCGCGATCGGGTTCACGACGAACCTTGGCACAACTCCTGCGCTGTCGGGCACGACTGGGTATGGCACAGCCGGGCAGCCTATGCTCTCTGGCGGCTCAGGCGCACCCCCAACGTACGGCACCTTAGGGATTAGCGGCGGCGGCACAAACTCAACGGCGACTGCGACCGCGGGTGGGGCTGCTTACGGAACAGGCACGGCTTATGCGGTTACGGCGGCAGGTACTGCAGGTCAGGTTTTAACATCTACGGGTGCGACAGCGCCGACTTGGTCAGGTATCTCTGGCGGCACATTCTAGGAATAAATCATGGCACAGACAGGTTTCACCCCAATTCAGCTCTACCTCTCAACGACCGCAGCGGCCGTACCCTTAGCAGCCAACTTAACGGCAGGTGAGTTAGCGCTCAACAACAACGACGGCAAGCTCTTCTACAAAGACAGCTCAGGCGTTGTTCAGGTCATTGCCACCAAAGCTACCGCTGCGGGTGTGACATCGTTTACCGCCGGCACAACAGGCTTGACACCTAGCACCGCAACGTCTGGTGCTGTCACCCTCGCAGGCACCTTGGCCATCGCTAACGGCGGCACAGGGCTCACAGCGCTTGGCACAGGCGTGCAGACTGCTATCGGTGTCAACGTTGGCACGGCAGGCGCTGTGGTGGTCAACGGCGGCGCTCTGGGTACACCATCAAGCGGTACGGTCACTAACCTGACAGGTACGGCATCGATCAACGTCAACGGCACGGTGGGTGCGACTACTCCGACAACGGGTGCGTTCACAACCCTAGCTGCGTCGTCAACGGTGTCAGGCACAGGCTTTACGACTTACTTAGCAAGTCCACCAGCGTTGGGTACGACTGCACCTGCTGAGGTGAAAGTGACTGTTGGTTGGGCGGCAAATACTGCGCTGACTGACGCCGCTACGATTGCTTGGGATACAACAAATCAGGTTGCGACTTTCACCTTCGTATCAACCAACCGCACCTTTGGCGCACCGACAAACTTGAAGAACGGTGCGTTCTATGCGTTAGCGGTCATCCAAAACGGTGGTAGCAACACGCTAACGTGGACCTCGGTGTTCAAGTGGGCGGCAGGGGTTGCGCCTACGCTCTCGACTGCTGCCGGTGCAAAGGACTATTTTACGTTCAGAAGCGACGGCACAAATCTTTATCAACAAGGTATCTCACAGGCGGTGGCTTAATGTTTCCGATATTTGCGGGTAACTCTGCGTCTACTGGCTACAACCTCACACGCTCGCTGCGAACGAGGGCTAGTGCATCTGCGTATTTGAATCGGACTAATACCACGCCAACTAGTGCAACGACTTGGACATTTAGTTTTTGGGCAAAACGTGGATCTTTGGCTGGTACGCAACAGAATATTGCGGGGGCGGGTCAATCCTCTGGGACAAACTACATTTCTTTTTTGTTTAGCGCTGCAAACTCTTTTGTTTTTTCTGGATCACCAACGTCAACAGCTTTAACTACAACACAAGTTTTTCGTGATCCAGCCGCTTGGTACCATATTGTTTTTGCATACGATTCAACTCAAGCAACATCAACAAACAGGATTAAATTGTATGTAAACGGAGTGCAAGTTACTTCTTTTTCATCAATAACTTATCCGTCATTAAACGAAACATCGTATTTTAATACAAGCGCATATGTGCAAGTTTTGGGTAACATTTGGTACAACGGTTTGGTTAACACTGCTTATTTCAATGACGGTTACCTAACCGAAGTCAACTTCATCGACGGTCAAGCCCTAACCCCCTCATCATTTGGCTCAACCAACGCTCTCACAGGCGTATGGCAACCCGCACGGTACACAGGCACATACGGCACAAACGGTTTCTATTTACCGTTTACAGACAACTCTGCGCTGACCACATCATCTAACGTAGGCTTGGGTAAAGACTTCTCAGGCAATGGCAATTACTGGACTACGAACAACATCTCCATCACGGCTGGTGTGACGTATGAC
>CAIYCP010000320.1 GCA_903924715.1 uncultured beta proteobacterium | reverse complement strand
TCCCTGGAAAAACCGCACCCAACATGACCGTCGTTGAACGCGACTATAACGAGATCTATAACAAGTTTACGTCTGTTGGCCCGTTGCTTGAAAAACTGGGTAACGGAGGCAAAGGCATTAACTGGAATACCGAGCACGAGGTACACGAACTCAAAGGCATCAACAAGGCTGTTACAAAAGACGGCATCAGCAAAGGGCGTCCGCGCTTAGACACCGCCATT
This sequence comes from uncultured beta proteobacterium, assembly GCA_903924715.1. Taxonomy (GTDB): domain Bacteria; phylum Pseudomonadota; class Gammaproteobacteria; order Burkholderiales; family Burkholderiaceae_B; genus Zwartia. The sequence goes on along the minus strand of CAIYCP010000320.1, from coordinate 1,975 downwards.
GACGCCGCAGAAATGATCTTGACATTTGCCCCAGAGACTAATGGCCACGTCTCGGTCAAAGCGTGGGAAGCCTTATCCAAAATCACTGGGCGCGACCACAGCCATATGGCACAAGGTCGCGAACATGACAAGATTCGGTTTCGTGACGTACAAGCCCAACCGCGCAAAATCATATCGGCGCCTACTTGGTCGGGCATTGAAAGCGAAGAGGTGAGCTACAACGCCGGCTATACCAACATTCACGAGTTAATACCGTGGCGCACGCTGACGGGTCGTCAGCAGTTTTATCAGGATCATCGCTGGATGCTTGATTTTGGTGAAGGCTCGTGTGTCTATAAGCCTGCGATCGACACCAAGACCATCAAACCGGTTTTAGGATTTAAGCCCAACGGTGAAACAGAGTTAGTGCTGAACTGGCTGACCCCACATCAAAAATGGGGGATCCATTCAACCTATTCAGACAACTTACGCATGCTGACACTCAGCCGCGGTGGCCCACACGTATGGATCTCTGAAAAAGAAGCACGCAAGGCGGGTATTGTCGACAACGACTGGGTCGAGGTCTTTAACGTCAATGGCACCTTAACCGCACGTGTGGTCGTCAGCCAACGCATACCCGATGGCACGTGTCTGATGTACCACGCGCAAGAAAAAACCATCAACACGCCTGGCGCACAAACCAGTGGCATGCGAGGTGGTATTCATAACTCGGTCACACGTACCGTACTCAAGCCCACGCATATGATCGGCGGCTATGCCCAGCAGGCGTGGGGCTTTAACTACTACGGCACGGTAGGCAGCAATCGCGACGAGTTCGTGGTGCTTCGCAAGATGAACAAAGTTGAGTGGCTTGAAGGGCCACTCGTCGAAGCCAAGGATGCATTATGAAAATTCGCGCGCAAATCGGCATGGTACTGAATCTAGATAAGTGTATTGGCTGCCACACTTGCTCAGTCACTTGCAAAAATGTCTGGACCAGTCGTGATGGCGTGGAGTACGCCTGGTTCAATAACGTAGAAACCAAGCCCGGCATTGGTTATCCGAAAGAATGGGAGAACCAAGAGAAGTGGCAAGGTGGTTGGATTCGCAATAAAGCCGGCAAGCTTGAGCCTCGCCAAGGTGGGCGGCTAAAGATTTTGACAAATATGTTGGCCAATCCAAACTTACCGGCGATTGACGACTACTACGAGCCTTTCACGTTTGATTACGAGCATTTGCAAAATGCCCCACTGAGTGAAACACCACCCACTGCGCGCCCCATCTCTGTACTGACCGGTAAAAAAATGGACAAGATCGAGTGGGGGCCAAATTGGGAAGACGACTTAGGAGGCGAATTTGCTTCGCGCAGTCGCGACGCGCTGTTTGAAGGCGTTCAAAAAGAAATGTATTCGACGTTTGAGAATACCTTCATGATGTATCTGCCCAGGCTGTGCGAGCACTGTCTGAACCCAACTTGCGTGGCGAGTTGCCCCTCAGGGTCAATCTACAAGCGTGAAGAAGATGGCATCGTGCTGGTCGATCAGGATAAGTGTCGTGGTTGGCGGATGTGTATCTCTGGCTGCCCTTACAAAAAGATTTATTACAACTGGCAAAGTGGCAAAGCCGAAAAGTGCACCTTCTGCTACCCACGCATCGAGGCGGGGCAACCCACCGTATGCTCTGAAACCTGCGTAGGCCGCATCCGCTACCTAGGCGTGTTGCTGTATGACGCCGACAAGATCGGAGAGGCTGCGGCCACACCAAACGAACAAGATATGTACCAAAGCCAACTCGATGTCTTTCTGGATCCGCATGATCCCGCGATCATTGCCGAAGCTCTTAAACAAGGGATCCCGCAGGCGTGGGTGGAGGCTGCTGCGGCCTCGCCTGTTTACAAGATGGCTGTCGAATGGAAGGTCGCGTTTCCTTTGCATCCTGAATACCGCACCCTGCCGATGGTTTGGTACGTGCCTCCTTTGTCTCCGATACAGTCTGC
>CAIYCP010000319.1 GCA_903924715.1 uncultured beta proteobacterium | reverse complement strand
GCCACACCTTCTGGCGTTTTAAGATCAATCGCCATACCGCGCTTGTTACGATTTGCCGCCGCATAGTAGTAACTCATCGAATCATGAAAATACGGTGCCCACACGCGGCTATCGTCGCCCGTAACGGTACGTTCAATCTTAACGACATCCGCACCATAGTCGCCCAGTAGCATGCCGCAAAACGGACCCGCCATGGCGACACTGATTTCAACAACTTTAATACCGGCTAGTGGTGCTGTCATTTACATCTCTTCAGTTATTGATTGCTAACCCGCTGGCCTCAAGCAACATTGCCTGAGGCGCCTGACTGGCTCTCAAGGCCAAAGACGCCGTGCTTGCAGTGCGAGCCCAACGTCCATGCAAAGACCGCCTGGCTGCATATGTGCATCAAAGAGCGCGCGGTACTGAGGTGACCGACTATCAATGCAAAGACTCAGACGTGAGGCGCATCAATGCCTTTCAACCAAGTCGAACTGCGTTCGCCGAAACCAACATCGGCACGCTTCTCAAGCCAATAGGCATAGCTATCGGGTACGGTGGCAAACGGATTATCTTGCCCGAGTTTGCTGGCCGCATCTAACGCCCAGTTTGGGTTGTGCAGCATCTCGCGCCCGATCGCTACGATATCGGCCTGGCCTTTTTGCAAAATGCTTTCTGCTTGGTCTGCATGAATAATTAAACCAACCGCCATAGTGATAATGTCAGCACCATGACGAATTTTTTCTGAGTACGGCACTTGATAACCGTACGAGGGCTTAACCGGTGCAAGCACTGCTGATTTTTCTGACATACCGCCGCTGCTGCAATCAAATACATCGACGCCCTTAGCCTTTAGCACTTTAGCCAAATTGATACTGTCTTCAATCGTCCAACCCACCTCGTCGACTGCAGAGGTTCGATAAAACAGCGGCTTATTATGTGGCCACGATTGACGCACGCGTTCAACGATCTCAATCGCGAAACGCATACGCTTTTCAGGCGTACCGCCGTACTCATCGGTGCGCAGATTGGTAGTTGCCGACAAAAATTGATGTGTCAGGTAACCATGTGCGCCGTGTAATTCTAAGATGTCAAAGCCCGCGCGATCAGCTCGCTCTGCCGCTTTGCCCCAAGACTCAATTTGCTCTTGAATATCTTTGATTGTCATCGCTCTTGGCATGGCGGCCTTAGGGTTCAGGCTGAAGGCGCTTGGTCCAATCAACTCCCACTCCTCTCCGTGGTCCACGCCCTTTTGGCTTGCATCGAGGGGGGCACGGCCTTTCCAGGGGACTGAATTACGCGCCTTAATCCCAGAGTGACCTAACTGGATGCCAACCGTTGCGCCATAGGATTTCACAAATGAAGTAATGCGCTGCAACTGCGGAATAAACTCATCCTTCCACAGCCCTAAGTCTGAAGGGGTCGTACAGCCACGGGGATCAACCTTGGTGGATTCAACCATCACCAAGCCCACGCCACCCACGGCGTACTTAGCGTAATGCGCAAAGTGCCAATCACTGGCGTGCCCATTGACCGCAGAATAAGTCAGCATCGGCGACAGAGCGATACGATTGCGAATGACGACGTCACGAATTTGTAGGGGTGAAAATAATTTACTTTGCATGTTGGTCTCTGTCGTGAATTGATCTGGCTTGATGAGTGAATAAGTCTGGCTGAGTTGGCGAACTTGTCTAGCTGAATGAGTGAACAGGCCTTTTTTGTTTAGTCAGTTAGTCTGGCTTGATGTTGCCAGCTTTAATGACCTCGGCCCATTTTGCTGAATCGTTTTTAATCACTTCGGCAAATTGTTGGGTACTTTGTATGATCGGTTGCGAACCGAGCTTAGCCAATTTTGCAATCACTTCGGGGTCTACCAACGACGTGCGCACTGCTGCGTTCAGTTTTTCAACGATTGGCTGCGGGATCCCCTTAGCACCTATTAGGCCATACCAAAGCGAAATACTAAAACCAGGCAGACCGAGTTCAGCCACGGTTGGGATGTCGGGCATGAGCGGTGAACGCTGAGGTAAAGCAATCGCCAAGACTTTTAAGCGGCCCGAGTTCATTTGAGGAAGAACTTCGGGCGTATTGTTGAACATCAACTGCACTTGCCCCCCCATCAAACCGACCATCGCCTGCGCGCCACCTTTATACGGAATATGCACCATCGAAATACCGGCCGTTTGGTTGAAAAGCTCCATTGCAAGATGATTCGACACACCATTACCTGCCGAGGCGTAAGAAATCCCATCGGGCTTCGCTTTCGCCTGAGCGATCAAGTCTTTAACAGATTCAACTTTAAACGAGGGGTGAACAATCAGTAGATTTGGTACCTCTGCAAAGTTTGCAATCCCGACAAGATCCTTAAGCGGGTCGTATTTAATATTTTTGATCAGCGACTGATTGACTGTAACGATGCCCGAGTACACCATCAACAGGGTGTACCCATCGGCGGGGGCTTGCAGCATATTCTCAACGGCAATCATGCCGCTCGCACCACCTTTATGATCAAACACGATGGGTTGCCCCAACTGCTTGACTAAATGATCGGCCATGACACGCGCCAAAATATCGGTGCCACCCCCTGGAGGGGCTGGTATCAAGAGCCGGATTGGCTTGGTCGGGTAATCCTGTGCGAAGCAGCTAGTGGCCAACGCAAGCAGTCCTACAAGCAAAAACGACCGCACACTGCGGCTTATCGTCTGACTCATCGTTGCCCTCCTCGGCCCTGATGTCTAGTTTTATACTCTCCGCTCTTGGTCGGTTTGAGTCTGTTTAAGTTTCAAAAACTATACCCTACATAAGAACCTACGGATAGCCGTTACAACCTCGTCCGGCCGATACTCCATCGAGAGGCCTACCGCGTTTTGTAGTTGCTCATGTTCTGCCCCTGGGATCAAATCACACAGAAGCTTGCCTTGTGGGCCGTAATGCGCCTCTTGCGGGGTCAAAAGCTCTAACACCAGCGTTCGAGCCTTGATCTGCTTGACCACCTCAGGCAGATCAAACGCAAAGATGGCCCGGTAAAGTGGCGCGATACTCTCCCAGCCATGCAAGTGGTCGACGACACGCACCTCGGCCTGAGCAAGATCTACGGCACGTGTGGCTTGAGCACTGAGTAGCTCAGGTGGCCACCAAAATCCTTCAACAGCCGCCTGTGTAATATTCCAGTCCTTCAATAAGTGCGAACCGTCTTGGCTATTAGCGTACTTAGGAAAATACTTGTCGCAGTACGGCGCCAAGGCGGCATTACGCGTGTTCATATCAAGAATCAGACTGTGCGTCTGGCCTGCCAAAATGACATCCCCAACCTGCTCGGGCCAATTTGCAGCCAAGGCAGCGGCGATTTTGT
>CAIYCP010000318.1 GCA_903924715.1 uncultured beta proteobacterium | reverse complement strand
GTCCGGTCGTGAGTATCGGATCAACGCCCACCGCGTTGTCCGCTCAAAATTTGAAAGATGTTACTGAAGTACGCGCGGGTGTTTACATCTTTTTCGATTTAGTCATGCACAACGTAGGTGTATGTGCAATGAATGAAATTGCGCTTAGCGTACTGACCAGTGTGATTGGGCATCAAGAGGATAAAGGCTGGGCGATCATTGATGCCGGCTGGATGGCGATGAGTCGCGATCGTGGCACGCAAAAGCAAACCACTGACTTTGGCTACGGACAAGTGTGTGACCTCAGCGGCGCACCCCTGAAGGGCTATACGGTAAGTGCCGCAAACCAAGAACACGGAATTATTTCGCGTTCGGGTCAGCCCGATTTAGAGATTGCTAAACATTTCCCCATCGGAACACAATTCAGAATCTTGCCTAATCATGCCTGTGCAACCGGTGCACAGTATCCAGAGTATCAGGCGCTTGATGCAACAGGCGATGTTCAAACCTGGAGTCGTTTCTACGGTTGGTAACCCTTGATCTGTCGCTCGATTTTATCTATGGCGACTATTGCGGATTGATCCCTTCTCAGAGGGTTGGCACACTGCACTCTTGTTTGATTGAGCAAGAGGTGTTTAGTGTCTATTCAGTGTTTAAAACCAGTTTTTAAAGAACCCAAGCCAGGCTGCGAGGTGCAGTCGGGGCAAGGGATGACCGAATACATCATCATCGTGGCGCTTGTCGCTGTCGCGGCTATTGCGGTATATCAATATCTAGGGCAGGTGCTACGAGCTCAAACTGCGGCAGTTGCAAAAGAGCTTGCCGGTGAAGATGGAACGCAGCAAACCCGCGCTGCAAAGTCAGCGGCTCAGTCTGCCGCAAGCCAGGCAGCAGCCAAGTCGTTAAAAGACTTTACAGGCAATGCGACTGGGTCGGGCCGATGATTGCGTTGGTTATCACAGCATCGCGAGCCTCAGGGGCTTCACGCGTAGTGGTTCAACGAGGCCAGATACTCCCTCTTGGTCTAATCGTCTGCATGGTTGGATTGCTTGCCTGGATTTCTTCATTAAATTTAGGGCGTTTGATTCATAACAAAGCCTCGCTCATTCGTGCAACAGATGCGGCAGTGTATTCAGCTGCAGTGGCTCAGGCTCGGGCGCTCAATCTACACGCCTACCTAAATAGGGCGCAACTTGCGCACCAAATCGCGATGGCTCATTTAATTACCGTTGCTTCGGCCGAACGTTATCGTGCAACCCTTGCGCAAAGGGTCAATCGTTTCAATCCGCCCGCAACGCTGATTGGTTTATTCTTTGGACCTCAATATGCCACTTCATATTTAGCCGCTAGAGCGGGGGGTATACATGATCACGTCGCCCTGAACCAATTATCAGATGCCTTTAAGCGGCACGATGAAGTCATCTCTCAGGTGATCGATCAAGTTCGTCGCACGCAGTTGAAGCAACTTGCAGATCATCGGCAACGTGTGATCGAAGAGGTGCTCGTTAAAAACGTCGGAGCAAGTGGTTCGACGCTTGTCGGTACAACGTTGGGGGAGCTTGGTTTGAGCCCTCAGTTAATCTTTGATGAGTTGCCAGGTTTTGTTTCGCACTTTTCTACCTCGGATCGTAGTTGGTCTTCGCTGCTTAAGCGTGTCACAACAAAGTATCCCTATTTATCTGACCGAAACCACGTCGTTCGAAACCCCTGGGTGGTCAATCTAAGATGCCCGTTCAAACGCCACGAATTAAGACGCAAAGGCTCGACGCGACTGAGCTATAACGGGGAGTGGTCTGCACAAGATGACCAGTCTTTTCATGCATTGCGTTACAACCGCGTCATGGGCTGCTATCAGCGCGAATATCCAATGGGTTGGGCGTTGGTGAGTAGCAGGCCGTCCCCAGAAAAATCACAAGAGCAAGCCAATACTGAAGGCGCAACGCCTCAAAACTTTTCCGAGCAACCGTTCTGGCGCTGGGTCAGTGATCAAGCAGATAAAACTTGGAATATTTTTTCGGGTCGCGATAATCGTCTGGCAATGTATTGGGCTAAACAGTCAGAGATTCGTTGGCCGACACAAGGTTTACCAGGCTATACGACGTTAACGCCAAAGCGCGCGCATTCAATACGTATTGGCCTGTCTGTTAAACAACAAGGTGTGTTGATTCATGCCGGAAATGAGGCAGAAGAGCAGCGTTTTGGCACACAATTTAGAGCAACTAAAGCTGAGTATAGCCAGACGCTTCACAGCCGAGCGATGGCAGAGACCTACTTTGAAATGCCCGAACAGAGCCGTGTTTCAGCCGCTGTGGCGGCTAATGTATTTCAGCCTTTTTGGCGCGCACGTCTGATTGAGTTTCCTATTTTGCCCAGGGGAGACCGTGCGCAATGAAATCCCGATGATCCGGCCTTCACAGCGTGGTCAAGCGGCTCTAGAGGCAATGGTATTGATTTTGTTTGGAATCTTATTTCTGTTTAGCATCCATTCAATTGGCACGCTACGTTCGCAGACGCTGGATTTTTTAGGTCAAAGTGCCTTCTTGTCATACCTATCAAGCAATGAAATATCCTCTGACTCATATCAAGCAGTTCAGCTTGAACTAGGTGTTTACTCCCCGAT
>CAIYCP010000317.1 GCA_903924715.1 uncultured beta proteobacterium | reverse complement strand
CACCATCTTCAAACACATCGACCAATTAAAGCCTGGCGCTGGCGGTGAATATCAACTCACCGACGCGATCCAAAGCCTACTCAAAGAAGAGGCTGTGTATGCCTATGCCTACGAGGGTGTTCGCTACGACTGTGGAAGCAAAATTGGATTTCTTAAAGCGACTGTTGAGTTTGCGTTGCGCCATCCTGAGACGGGGGCGGAGTTTGGGGAGTATTTGGCGGGGATGAAGCGGTAAGACCTATGCACCAACCATCGACAAAGCCGCTCTGCTGTTCGTATCAATAACAGTTCCGATTCGCTCGATCAGTTCTTTTTCAGTTTGGCTTAGCGAATATTGACTTGTAGCAGTAATCACCATTTTTTCCCAAAACTTGCGTATATCTCTAGCCATTTTTTCAAACTGATTCATGGTTGGCTTGAAACCAAATCCACAGTCATCGCAAAAAGCTTCCCAGGAATGTGCACCCACAGCATGGTAGGTACCCTCATCTCCAATAAACAATGCCAAATCATTGTCTCCATAGGCTTGCACGCATAGCAGGTCATAAAAGGGAGCCAGGGCATAGCCAGACGGTGTGACCATCACAGAAATGTTTTTGGCGTGCGCATCACTGTTACCTATCAAGAAATTAAACATTACCCATCTCTGCACAGATAGCAAGTCTTTACCCGATAGCTTTAAATCGCGAAAGACATTCACGATTTTTTTGAGGCTAACAAGTCCGCCTTGCCGCTCGTATTTCCAATCGGCACCCACACCTAGTAGTTGGCATGCGTCAATTTGATGCACACAGATGATCCGGCCGGCCTCGACCAAGCGGTCATAACGCTGCACCACATAAAGCGTCTCGGGTACTTGTATCAAATGAACCGGAGGCACCGGAATGTGCATTGCATGCGCCAACTTCATGCACAGGTACTCGTTGATAGCACTTGGTCGATAACGCGCAAGCCTCGAGTCTGGCTTAACAATATGCGTGGTCGGTGACCCCCCGACACTGTCATAAAAGAGATCCCTCTTATCGTCGTAACGCAAGCCCACTTTGTCTTGCGCCCCGGCAAGTGACATACGCGTCTGAGCGTTCGAAGTTAGCAGGGGCCTATTTTTTGATCGCGCGTTGACCCTTACACTTAATTCCTCTTTGGATAATTCACTGTATTTTTGTCTTGTGTCTGGCTCTTTGCCCTCTGGCAATATAGACAAAACGCCTGGCAAATCAGCGCCCATGGCACCAATAATTTCCAAAGTATTGGCATCGCGAATCTGAATCTGATTGAGCACTTCATCAAGCGGCACCCCCTCAGGCAGCAAATTAGCAAAGAAGGTCTTGACCGCTTCACCTCTGTAGGGCTCGAGCCTTAATACGAACTGGGGCGCCAAAGAAAACGCTAGCGCATCCCTGATCCATCGCTCGTCGTATTGGAAAAAATACTGCGCCGCCTCATGACCAAACCACCCCATGGGTTGTGCATTCGCCCACACACGAAGTCTGATCATGGTTTAGGCCAGTTGTTCACCAGACACCCCAAAATCAGGTCGTCGATTCACATGGGCTAGGCGCAAACCCAATTTTTCTTGATCTTTTAATTGCTTTTTAGATACCCCTTGTGCAGGCGGCAAGTCAACGACATCCAAGCTAAGCCCCAAGCCAGCAATAAGCCTTATCACCTTACCAAGACTACAGTTTTCTGGATGGGACTCCGCATCTCTAATAAAAGACGCGCTCACCCCACAAACGGCTGCAGCCTCCTCACGAGAAAGATTTTGTCGTTTGCGCTCGGCTTCAAGCGCCTTTGCTAATTCGTTAAGCTTGGATTCTTCTATATTCATATTTGACCCTTAAGGATCATAATGTGGCATAAATTGCAATAAATTGCAATTATTTATTCCCAAGGGAT
>CAIYCP010000316.1 GCA_903924715.1 uncultured beta proteobacterium | reverse complement strand
GCTGTAGCCTTGGCAAAAAATGATTTCACGCTTAATGGCGCCGGGCACAAATTCTTCTTTTTGTGCGGCGGTACCAACTGACAAAATCGCTGGCGCACCTGTACCGCCACCCAAAGTGATGCCGGTGGCCCGATAAAATTCTTCTTCGATGACAAACTGGGCGGTACGATCACCTCCGGCACCGCCGAATTCAGCCGGCCAGCTCCAGGCAAACCAACGCTTTTCGTTGACAGTATCAAAAAAGGCGCGAATTGCTGGGCCCCAGCCTTCACCGCGCTTACCCGCCGTGTTTTCAGCACGCACTTCTTCGGTGAAATGCTCGGCCAAAAATTGACGAACCGTTGAACGCAATTTTTCTTCTTCAGCACTGAATAAAAAATTCATTGTTGTCTCTTTGGTTGATCTGATAAATAAATTTTCTCTAGAGAGATTACTCTTTAAGAGCCCTACCCGCAATGCAGACACCTACTTTTGCTGGATACCGCTCAGAGAACTTCATACACGTCGTAAATTGGCCCCGCCGTCTCGCGATGAGCCGTTGCAAATGAGTATACCCACGAATAATACCGAACCAATGGGCTCAGCCTGGCCTTTGAAGTTCCGCAGTATGGAATGGTTCAAGGGTATCGATCGCCTCGAGCGGCTGCGTTTTTAGATCCCACTTGAAAAACTTCAATATCACTTTATCGTTTGTAAAATCAGCGATCGTAAAGCCATGCTGTTCGATTGGCGCAATCGCCTCGTTCATACTTAAGTGTAACGAGGGCTGTGCGCTGATTTTACGAAGACCCGAGGGCCAGCCAGTCGGACGCGTACCGATTGGACCTGTCACGACAGAAACCACAGGATTCTTTGATAAATCAAGCGTACCGGTGCGCGTAATGCGGCCCAAAGCAAGTGCCTGCAAGTCTCCACTGACAGAAAGCGGGATTTTGCATTTCATCCCTGACAGTGCCGCCAGCAAACGGTCGTGCTGCTTGAGCCAGCCTTCTTGCCAATAGGGCTTTTTAATATCGAGCGTGAGACCTCCCTCTTTGCTCAACACGTCGGGATACCACTCGCCCCACTTACCAGCCGTCCAACCATGCGGATTTGATGGCGCATTGATCACATGCGCTGCGTCGGAGTCGGCCATGCGTTGTTTAAGCCAGGCTTCAACGGTGTCTTCAACAAAGACTGCGCTAGGCCCTGCGAGTGTCATGGTCGGCCGCACGGAGTACAGCAACAGCTCTGCCAGGCGACCGTAACGCAAGGTGCCAAAACTTTCAGCGACCGATGACGCTCGACCCATTTCTGCAGCACCGGGCAACCCAAAGGGCCGCGTGGTATCGGGCAAAAATTCAGGGTAATACATCGACTGTGTCACCCGTGCCATTTGCCGCATAAAGAAGTCTGGTGGAAACGTAATGATTTCATCGACCGCATCATCGTTATCCCAATAATCGTGATCATCCTGAATAAAGAAGGTGGGTGTCGACCGAAAGGCTGTTCCGTATACCGGCGTAATCTGAGGCCCCGCTGCTTTTTTAAGCAAGTGTTCGTTATCCGTACCAAACACCGGCATCGAGCGCTCAAAGCTTCCACCGATTAACGCTTTAGCCTGAGCCGATCCTCCGGAATTTTTTGCGGTGAGCGGTGAGCGCAGATCCCAATACACATGGTCTCCGTTCGCAACCGCGGCATCAGGTTTAAAAGATAACGCACGCTTGAGCAGACGGTGTCTCGTTACAGCGGGCAAGAAGTTCATTGCTTCGTGTCCGCCCGCACAGGTGAACAGCAGTAAACGCAAATGGTCTGGGGTGCTCGCAGGTGTCGGAAAAGTCGCCAGATCCCATGGCTGACACAAGGACTGACCTTCAGAGCCTTTCAACGCAAGCGTATACGCGCGCCCTGCAGACAATCCGCCGACCCGAAATTGCCAAAACTCGCCCTGCGTGTCAGTCATTTGCCCCTCGACAGCACGGCCATCAACCATCAATCGGGGCGGTACATTCAATGAAGATACGAACGAAACCTTAATCAAAAAATCTGAATGATTCGCAGTTGGCAAGATGTGCCTGACCTGACCCGCATCCCATACAGACCCCATCGGTGTAATCGACGACTGTGCAAAAACAGCCGGGGGCAGTGCGGCGAGCAAGGGTGCGGTACTGGCACGCAGAAAATCACGACGCTTCATGGTTTTTTCTCTATTTGCGCTGCGCGATCATGACGGCATAGTTACCATCTTTAAAATAACCAAATCTAAATTTCAACGGTTTGATATCGTCGCGCTTGGCAAAGGCCTGCGCCAGATCCCCGTGATAGCTTTGGAAGGCATGATGCGCAACAACAAATTTTCCAAACAAAGCAACTTGATGCGCTTGAATTAGATTGGTGTACCGCAAACCGGTTTCATCCTGCAAGATGACGGGCGAGCGCGCCAACACTTCATTAGCAATCACACTAAAGCTCGCATTTTGCGGCAAATGTGAAGCGGCCTTAAACATGACAGGGCTCGCCGCTAGTGCACGCACTAACTCAAGGTTTTCAGGGGCAGCTTGCAGGCCAACATTTGACAGGTCGACCTTCAAGTAATCGACGATGATAGTTTTGCCGTTTCGGTTTGCCTGGATACGCACCGAGCGCCAACGCGGGGTCTCGGGCGAGAGCTCTTGAATCGTCGCGTTTGCGTCAACCTCAATCGGCACGACACGTTCAATCTCAAAACCCTGCAAACTTAAAAAACTTACGATAAACGTACTGGCCCCAATATTGGCGCGCGTCGAGTACAGATATTTTTCGAGGTACTCAGTGACATAAAAACCATGCACACCAAAATGCTGCCACGCCGAAGTCAACACGCCAAGACTTTGTTCAAGCAAGTCAGGGGGCAAGTTCGCCAGATCTAAGGGGCGCTCTGCATTTTGCATGGCCATCATGACATAGCGTCGCGCGTTCGGGAACAAATGATTCACCGTGACGAAGTCAGGACCAGAAAAAGGATAGAACACAGTCTCTGTGGCAGCCGGGACTTCTTCGAGTGCCCACTGAGCCATCGGATCGCCAATCGTTTGACTATAGCGCGCCCAGTTTGAGGTGACCTCGCGCACAAAACTCGCCCAACGCGGACTTTCGAGTAGAGGGAGCGGCACGTTGGTCAGCGGCTGTTGCCCCGCCAATAAAATCGCGGCGGTGCGCATCGATGCAGAAGCATTTTGACTAACGACCGAATCAACAACGGCCTTTGCAATACCGGCGTGACCAACCGACCCTGCGGGTTGCCCGGTTGCCACGCCGACAACCATCAGACCAACCAATGCAAGCAAGCGAGCGAATTGACGGGCAGCGTACATAGTATTTTCTTTGACTGATTTGAGCTAAATTGGGCCTAGAGTTTAATCGACCTGGCCCGAGATCCCAAAATCTATCATGCACACTCGAATTTTTCACACCTTTTCGCTGATTTTGGTCTTGCTTCTGAGCCATTTCTGGTCCACTCTCGCTCAGGCGCAGGCCTACCCCAATCGCCCGATCAAAATGGTCGTACCCTACCCTGCAGGCGGCAATGCCGACATCACAGGACGAGTGATGGCCAAAAAAATGAGCGCGCTGCTCAACACTCCGATCGTCGTTGACAATCGCAGCGGTGCGAACGGCATGATCGGCACAGATGTGGTGGTCAAGGCGACCCCGGATGGCTATACGCTTCTCATGGCTGCCAGTGGCCCGATTGTCATCAATCCAGTTCTGTACGCCAAGGTTCCCTACGATCCACTCAAAGACTTGCAGCCAATTAGTCAGGTGCTGTCATTTCAATATGTATTAGTGGTTTCAAACGCGTCAGCACTCAACACGCTGCAAGATGCCGTACAACAAGGCAAAGCCCAGCCAGGCAAACTGAGCTATGGATCAACAGGCATCGGAGGTGGCGGGCACCTGGCTGGCGAGATGTTTGCAGTGCTCAGTCGCACACAATTTAATCATGTCCCGTACAAAGGCAGCGCACCTGCACTGGTCGACTTATTGGGCGGTCAACTGGCGTTTACCTTTGATACGGTCTTAACGGCGTCGCCTTTGATTCAAGACAAGAGACTCAAAGCCTTCGCAGTATCCGGACCAAAGCGGGCTCGCTCACTGCCCGACATTCCTACCATGCAAGAAGCGGGTTTTAAGGACTTTGATATTACGCAATTTGTGGGAGTCTTCGCCCCTGCCGGCATCGATGGCGCGATCGTTCAACGCCTCAATGAAGTAATTATTCAATCGCTGCAAGACCCTGAGGTCATCGAGGCCTTACAAACGAAAGGCGGTAACGACTTGATTGGTAATTCACCCACGTCGTTTGCTGAGCTATTGAAGCGAGAACTCACCATGTACGGCTCCCTGATCAAGCAAGCAGGTATCAAGGCAGAGTAAGGATCAATCACAAAAAATATTAGGTATTCAATACGCGGCGACGAGCATGCGCTGCCACACCATCCTTGAGTGCAGACCGTATCGGCTGCGCGGCCAATTTAACAGCGTGCTCAACTGCAAGACGTTGCATCGCGCTAGGTTTAGGTCGCCCAATCTTGGCGAACGCCCAGTCAGGTAAATTTAAAAATCCAGCCTGAATCATCAGCTTGACCAAGGGTTTTGCGGCCCAGCCGCTGGGAAATTGCTCAATCAGTTCAATAATACTGCGCGTTCGTGCACTGTAAACGAGTTCAGGCCAATACTGTTCGATCGCCTGTTCGCTAGAAAAATAATCAGTTGGCAAAGCGAGTGCGCCCATTTTTTCTCCAAGCAGCGTCATTTCAGACACATACTGATTTTTTTGTTGCAGCGTCGCGTTCGAGTTGACATACGTTTGATACGAGCGCCAAAAACTGGTGATTTCAGTCAGGTGCACCCAAGCTAACAAATGAGGATCAGTCGCACGATAGGGTTTGCCAAATTCGTCAACACCGACGATGTGCTGATGAATCGCGTTGACCCGCTCAATGGCACCGTTCGCCATCTCGGTCGAGCCATAAGTGGTAGCGGCTATAAAAAATGCGGTGCGGCCCAGCCGGGCACGCAAGTCTTTACGAAAGCTTGAATGATCCCACACGCCTGCAAGCGCCTGAGGGTGCAGCGCTTGCAAAATCAGCGAACTGATTCCGCCAATCATCATCGACACAAAATCCGCGTGCACCGCCCAAGCCATCGACTCTGGGCCAAGCAAGCCTCGATCACCCGCAGGTACTAAAAACGCCACAGGTGGCCCGCCCCCGCCGACCATTTCGCGAATGTTTTGTTGAATGAAACGCTGGAATTGCTGCATGGAGGACTTGACCTAAAAGACTTGCCGTTTTGATTCAATCGAACTGCGTTTGCAAACACATTAGGGGCTTTCGTACGAGCCGCATGCAACGCTTGTATTCTGCGCACTATCATATCGTTAATGGCGTTTTACGCAATGCAATCCTTGGGTTCAAATTACCGTGCGCTTGTCATTGGTTCAACCGGTACGATCGGGGCTGGTTTTGTTGCTGCACTGAAAAACGATCCTAACTGTGCGCTGGTCGTTGAGGTTTCAAGACGCGACACACCCGGGTTTGCTCTAGAAGACGAAGCGAGCTTAGCGGCAGCGGCGTCGCAATGCTCAGTGTCAGGGCCTTTTCAACTGATTGTCGACGCAACTGGGGCGCTGACAATCGAAGGTAACGGCCCTGAAAAGCATCTCGGTGCACTCGAGGCAACGCGACTCATGCGCAGCTTTCAAATTAATGCAGTCGGTCCAGCATTGTTATTTAAGTATTTTTTGCCTCTACTGGCACGCGAGCGCGCGATTTATGCCAAATTATCTGCCCGTGTTGGGAGCATCAGCGACAACTCGAAAGGCGGTTGGTACGGGTACCGCGCCTCAAAGGCCGCAGTCAATATGTTTTTACAAACAGCGGCGATAGAATTTGCACGCAAAAATCCTCAGGCAATTTTGGCTGCACTTCAGCCAGGAACAGTCGCCTCGGCCTTATCCAAACCGTTTGCGACGCCTGATCACTGCACGCCTGTCGGTGAGTCTGTCGAAGGGTTGCTTAAGTCGCTTGATGCGTTAGTACCAAAACCTTCCGCGCATTTTGTAGATTTCAAGGGTGAATCGATCGGTTGGTGACGCATCTGTTGGCCATCCCACTGTTGCCCACACCAACAGAGTCCTTCTAGATTAATGATGCAGGTACCCGAACCGCAACATCTGAGATCTTCAGTCAGTGGCGATTTCAGGCCCATGCAACTGAACCTGAACCCACACTCGAACGCGCTTCAGCAATTTGATCACTGATTTTTTGCGAGGCTAAAAAATCTTTCAACAGCTCACAATACGTATTTTCGTATTCATATGAAGCTGTTTCTTTTTCCTTTGCGTTTTGAGCGACTGGCGGATGTGGGTCTTCAAAAATCTGCACAACATCCCAAGCCGTCGTTGTGGTCGGATCGGCTTTGATCTCGTAACGCTTTTCGGCACCCCTGAACGAGCGAACAATGCCATGATCGTCCAGCAGTTTAAGCATCCCGTGTAGCGACGATACTGACAAGCCTAAGGCGGCGGATAGTTCGCGGGTGGATGGTGGGTGTTGGTGACCTTTTGCCGCAATAAAAACGGTAGCATTTAAGGCACTTAAAGCTCTGTTTGACAGCATGGTGACCTCTAAATCTATATCAATGAGTAGAAATTAACACTTTTTTATCAATTTTTTAGATATAAATCAAATAATGAG
>CAIYCP010000315.1 GCA_903924715.1 uncultured beta proteobacterium | reverse complement strand
TAGCTGAGCTTGCCTGGATTTGCACGAGAATAATCAATCAGTTGTTGCACCGAATGAATCGGCACCTTGGCGTTTACGATCAGAAGAACCTGTTGATTTGCCGTTTGTGCGATCGGTGCCAAATCGCGCACTGAGTCATAGGGCATTTTTTTGCCAAAGGCCACGTTATAAGCTTGGCTTGTGCCGTCGATCAACAGCGTATAGCCATCTGGACTTGCTTTTGCAACCACATCCGTACCAATGCTTCCGTCAGATCCCGGACGATTTTCGATCACAATTGAGACGCCCAACGCGTCTGCGAGTCGTCGGCCAAGCATGCGCCCCAAGATATCCGTACCACCCCCAGGCGTATACGGCACGACGAGCTTGATCGGCTTTGCCGGCCATTGAGCCTCTTGCGCCTGCGCGCTCAAGCAAAACACTGATACGCCAATGGCCATCAGTGTTTTTAAACCCAAAAGCAATATTGCTTGCATGGACGGGCTCGGCTATTCAATCACCGTGCCAGACGCCTTAATCAAGGCGGCCCACTTTTTATACTCAGCATCTAAAAAGGCTTTTGCTTTAACAGAGTCACCATTAATAATACTGACCCCCGCTGCCTCAACTTTTTCGCGCAAATCTGGCATCTGCAAAACACGAGAAAGTTGCGTCTGCATATAAGACACCACCGCCGTGGGTAAATTTGCCGGACCCAAAACCATATACCAGGTTGTTGAGGCGTACCCCTTTACCCCTGCCTCTTCAATCGTTGGCATATCTTTGGCAATGCTCGAACGCGTTTCACCCGTTTGACCCAAGGCAATCACGCGGCCATCGCGTACATAAGGCATGCTTTCAGAAATGGGCAACATCGTCACATCCACTTCGCCCGACATCACATCAACCAGGGCCGGGCCGCCGCCACGATAGGGGATATGCAAATACTGCATCCCAGTCATGTGCCGCAACACATCCATGGCCAGATGCGACGAACTGCCGTTGCCTGAACTTGCGAAGCGAATCGCATCGGGTTTTAGCTTACCTGCAGCAACCAGCTCATTGATCGATTTAATTGGTAGCTTTGCATTGGCCAAAAGCACCAAGGGTGCTTCACCGATCAGCGCAATCGGTGTGAAATCCTCAATTTTAAAACTGACCTTTTTATACAGACTAGGATTAATCGCGATACCTGGGGTGCTAAACAACAGCGAATAACCATCGGGTTTAGCTGAGGCTGTTGCAGCGAAGGCCAAATTGCCCCCCGCGCCGGTGCGGTTCTCAACCACAAATTGTTTGCCTGTGCTGTCGCTGAGCTTTTGCATGATCAGACGCCCAACAATATCAGCACTGCCGCCAGGCGGAAAGCCGACATACACCTGCACTGGCCGCGCAGGATAATCTTGAGCTGAACTTGGCGTCATGAAACCTAGGCACAGCAGTGCCGCAATCGAAAGCAAAGAGAGTCGTTTCATGATTTACCTTTTTTAACTTTTATATTGAATCGAGAAGCTGCTGTTACCTTAATAACTTGGATCTGCATCAAGTTGCACCGCAATGCCTTCAAGCGCCTTTGAGACCGCAGGGTAGCGTTGCATCACTAAGGGATCATGTCCAGGAACCACATGCTTGATAGAACTTGCTAACTTCTCAAGTTTGGCATACCCATCAACAGCCTCAGCAACGTTAAACATGGTTGTGAATACGCGGCGTTTTTCAAAATGTTCATAATAGTGACTGGTATCTGAAGCCAATACAACCCAACCTCGGCGAGTCCAGACGCGCACGCATTGCACACCATGCGTATGGCCACCGATACGATGAATCGACACACCAGGTGCGAGCTCGGCCTCACCCGCATAAAAACTGACACGGTCTTTGTACACCATACGCACCATCCCGACGACCTCGTCAACTTCATAACCATGATTGAATTGCTTGTGGCGCATATGGCGGCCCGTCGCGTAGGCCATTTCATCGTCTTGCAGATGAAACTGTGCAATCGGAAAACTATCAAAGGTCCCCACATGGTCGTAATGCAGGTGCGTGATAATCACATCCTTCACTTGACTGACATCGACACCGATCGCGGCAAGCCCTTCGGCGGGCGTGCGCAGCAAGGTGCGGCCGCGTTTAGCCGCGACTTCAGGGCCAAACCCTGTATCCACGACAAAGGTCCTTTCTGCGTTACGCACAACCCAAACAAAATAATCCATGGGCATTGGGCCGTCGTGCGGATCGCCACCAATGAAATGGTTTTTGCGCTGCGCATCACGCGTGGCGTAACGCACGGCAAAGACTTCGTATGTTGGCAAATCGTTTGCGTGGCCAGCTAATTGAGTCGTCATACTGTTTTTCCAGAAAAAGATTGTTGATCAATACCGAGGGCAACCATCCAGCCATCTCGAATCGCTGACATAAAATCACCAGGCGCGTGGCAATCACCTACACGCGCGTACGCAACGCCTGCTTGCTCAACCGCTGCGACGACATCGATATTTGCACGCGGGCCATTCGCAAAAATAAGAAACTGACCAATAGCTAACTGCGCTGACGCTGCCTGCGCAATCTTCACGGTCAGATGTCGCGCGCTCAAGCTTTCGATGCGACATTGAGTGATGACACGTACGCCCGCGTCAGCAATCCGCTCAAGCAATTCGAACTTATTGTTGCGGGCCATACCATTTGCCGCGGTGGCTTGCATTTCGAGCACTTGAATATCGCAACCTTTCAAACGCAACAGATCGGCCACCTCAACACCAACCATCCCCCCGCCGATCACCGTGACACTCGCACCTGCAGCAATCCGCTCGGGCGACTTAAAAACATCCCAGGCATGCATCGTCGTAATGTCGCTTGCTAACGTACTCGTATCCAGTGGTGCTTCTCTGGGCACCGAGCCAGTCGCCACGACAACGAAATCTGGATTAAACGCTTTAATTTTTTCTGCATCTGCATCGATTCCACATTTGACGGGAACCTTCATGTCCATCAATTGCGACCAACGATAATCCCACACGGGTTGAACCTCAGTCTTATCCGGGGCAGCTACCGCCAAATGAATTTGGCCACCGACTCGATCCGCTTTTTCCCAAACCTCGACCTCATGCCCACGCCCACGTGCAACCCGAGCGGCTTCAATGCCTGCAACACCTGCCCCCAATACCAGCACACGTTTACGAGGAGACTGCGGCGGGGCAAATAACTGTGGCTCAGCAAATTCTAAAGCCTCGAACTCGGTACCTACCATTGGGTTCTGCACACACGAAACATCTTTTTCAAGCGTTAAGCGTTCAAAGCAGACGTTGCAGGCAATGCATTCACGGATCGGTGCTTTCACTTCACCAAAGGCCTTGAGCGCCCAGTGCGCGTCTGCATACAATGCGCGGCCCACGGATACAAAATCAGCACTACCACTTGCCAAAACGGCCTCGGCGTCTGCGGGTGTCACAATACGGCCAGCAACAAAAACAGGGACCTTGACCGCGTCTTTAATCGGCTTAGCGACTGGGGCAAGACAACCACGTGCAAAGGATGGAGGCTGAATACAATGCTTGGATAACTGCGGGCTTTCATTACTACCGCCCGACAAATCGATTGCATCGGCACCCGCACGCTCAACGGCCTGAGCCAAAGCAATAATCTCCTCTTGGGTATACCCACCCTCAACAAACTCGCTAGCACTTAAGCGCACCACCAAACACAAATCTGGTACCGCTTGTCGCACGCGATCGATCGTTTCTAACAACATTCTCATACGATTCGGCAGACTGCCGCCGTATTGGTCTGTACGTCGATTAATGCGTTCTGTAAAAAACTGCTGAAACAGATAACCATTACCCGCGTGGATCTCAACACCGTCGTAGCCTGCTAGCCATAGGCGTCGTGCCGCCGCCACAAACAAACCCTGCAACGCATGAATCTCGGGAATGCGCAACGCCCGCACTGCATCGCCCGTGTTTGGATTAAACCAATCACTCGGACCTACAGGCTCCATATTGAGGACGGCGCGGCGTAACAAGGCGCCCCGGTGATTAATCTGACCAAACACATGGGCCCCATGATCTTTGATCCCCCGCACGAGTCGCGCCAAGCCCGGAATAAAGCGGTCGTGATAACAACACAGTGAATTATGGTGTGATCGGGCGGCCTCGGTC
>CAIYCP010000314.1 GCA_903924715.1 uncultured beta proteobacterium | reverse complement strand
GGTCTAAAAGCGATAAGCCATGATCGAATTTCAGCATGTTTTTAAGTCATACGGCCAAGGCCGTAGTATTTTGGCCGACCTGACCTTTAAGGTGTCGGCCGGTGAGTTCGTTTATGTGGCGGGCCCCTCTGGGGCGGGTAAATCAACCCTGCTCAAGCTGATTGGGGGGCTCGAGCCTCCTAGCCGCGGCTCGATTCAAGTCAACGGACACCGACTCGATCAGTTGTCGAATAGAGCTCGGCCCTATTTAAGACGCGCCGTTGGCGTCATTTTGCAAGACACCCACCTGCTTTATGACCGCAGCGCGATTGACAACGTGCTACTGCCGTTGGCGGTCACAGGTCTGGCACCAACGATCGCGCGGGCGCGCGCACGCGCAGCCCTTGAAAAAGTCGGGCTTTCTTCCAAAGAAAATGTTCATCCGATCGAACTGTCTGGCGGCGAACAACAACGTCTTGCGATTGCGCGTGCAATCGTGAATCGCCCAGCCATTCTGATCGCCGACGAACCCACGGCTAGTCTCGATATTGACACGGCTCGACGCATCATGTCTGTCTTCAAAGACTTTAACCGCGTGGGGGTCACGACCGTGATTGCTTCGCATGACGATGCCCTCATGGCTGAATATGCCACGCGCGCCTTCAAAATCGAACCAGGCAAATTTGCTGACTCTGCCGGTCAGCGAGCGCCCACTTACACAACCGTTTCGAACCAAAAGCCACATTTGCACGCTGCAGCAGGTTTGCCTTCAGGTGAAGCGTCCCGATGAGAAGCCTTTTACGCCAGCATCGCTACGCCTTGGCCGTCACCCTCAGACGGCTGACCGCCTCGCCCATCTCATCACTCACCAACCTACTTGTGATCGCGCTGGCTCTGTCGTTGCCACTGCTTGGCGCTTCGTTACTGGTATCGATGCAGCCGGTGGCTCGCCAAGTTTCAGTCACGCCCGAGCTGACAATCTTTTTAAAGACCGATGCGTCTAGCACGGCAGCCGAGCAACTCGCCGGCCGTATTCGCAAAGAACACGCCGAACAGGTAGCTGGCGTGCGTGTCATTGGCAAAGACCGGGCACTGACCGAGCTGCGTAACAACCCGGCCTGGGAACAAGCATTAAAAGTCTTGCCTGGCAATCCGCTCCCAGATGCCGTCGTCGCGAGTCTGACCCCCGGAGACCAACTGGCCGAGCGAGCAGATGCCCTCGCGCAGGCGTGGCGCAAATGGCCCGGGGTCGATCTGGTTCAGCTGGACACGGCGTGGGTGCAGCGCCTTGAAGCCTTACTTCGTTTTGGACGCATTGGGCTGCTTCTGCTTGCGCTCAGCGTTGCGCTTGTCGTGCTCGCAACCGTATTTAATACCGTGCGCATGCAAGCGCTTTCGCAACGCGAAGAAATTGGCGTCGCGCGCTTGGTCGGTGCTACCGAATCGTTTGTGCGTAGGCCTTTTTTATATTTAGGCTCAGTCACCTGCAGTCTGGCTGCGCTGATTGGCATCGGGATCGCACGTTTGGCGCTGATCCCGTTAAACGACGCACTTGCAAGTCTGGCGCGTAGTTATGACGCTGAGTTTACCTTGGCCTTACCTTCTACGTGGATGCTCGGCGTTGCGGTGGTGTCGGTTGCCATGCTAGGTGCCTTATCGGCCCGTTGGTCGGTACAGCGAAATACTCGATTCTGACGGCTATGCCATCGTGCTGCCGCCGTTCACACCGATCGTTTGGCCGGTGACGTAGCTAGACAGTTCTTCGCTTGCCAAAAATAACAAGACCCCCGCACACTCATCGGGACGGCCCAAACGACCCATCGGGATTGATTTCTTTAATTTTGCTTGTAGGTCGTCCTTGTCTTTGACCGAGGCGCTTGCGTGTGCGACATGGATGGGGGTATCAATCACACCCGGTGCCATCGCATT
>CAIYCP010000313.1 GCA_903924715.1 uncultured beta proteobacterium | reverse complement strand
TTGCCCCAGCGTCGCAAAGGTCAGGGCAAGATGGCCCGACATCACATCCATCATCGCCGGACTTCCGCCCTTATATAAGATATGAGTCAGCTCCAGGCCCGTCTGTTTTTTAATAAGCTCGGCAGTCAAGTGCGTCATCGTACCGGCACCAGCTGAGCCGTAGTCGAGTTTGATCTTGCCCGCCTTACCAAGCTCGATGAGTTCTTTGATGTTGTTTGCCGGAAAATCTGGGTGAGCGACCACCAGCACCGGAGCACGGGCCAACATGCTGATCGACTTGAAATCTTTAAGTGTGTCGAACGGCATGCTTGCTTGCATGGCTGGGTTAGTCGTGTGGCTGCTCACCGACACGATGAGCGTGTAACCATCAGGCGCGGCTTTCGCGACCGCGGCCGATCCAATTAACGTGCTGGCACCAGGCCGATTTTCAACAACAACTGACTGACCCAATTTTTCTTGCAGCTTCTGAGCCACGGCACGCCCCAGTGCATCTGTTGAGCCACCCGGTGGGAACGGCACAACAAGCTTGATTGATTTTTCAGGATATTTATCAGCCGCATTCTGAGCGGTTGCCAGGCTGGCGCTACCGACCATCGCAAGCATTAACCATAGGGGCAGGAGGCGACGGACGCGATTGCATTGAGTTGAAGTCATAGTTTTCTCTGGGTGATCCGGTTATTTATTATTGTTTGGAGACCTGCTCAAGCATTTTAACCAAAGCATAAACACTTTGATTGGCCGGGGTGGCGATCCCGTACTCTTGGCCTTTACGCACAATCAACCCATTCAGAAACTCAATCTCAGAAGGCTTATGACGCGCCAGATCCTGTGCCGTTGACGACAGCTGGCCAGGCATCGTCTTAGGGATCATGTCGTTGACCTCTTGTGCTTCTTGAAGCGTCAAGGCAATACCTTGATGCTGTGCGATGCTGACGACTTCAGCGCCCAGTTGATTGATCAGTACACGCACAGCTTCGGTCTGAACCATTGTGCCGTAGGTCAGCTGACCAATCGCCGAAATCGCGTTGTAACTACAGTTCACTAAAAACTTGCTCCATTGATCTTTACGTATGTCGGATGACACCTTACAGGGCACGCCACCCGCACTCAGCAAGCTTGCCAACGCAGCAAGTTTGTCAACGACCGCTGAATCGCTTTGCTTGCTCGGCTCCCACTGACCGATGGCCAACTCGCCTCGGCCAAGGTGCTTTAAACGACCCGGCCCGGCCATGATTGTTGCAACGTACACCACTGCAGGAAATACCGGGTTCGTCACAACAGCACGAATACGCTCGCAATTATCAACTCCATTTTGCAAACTCAGGATCGTTGTGTGCTTTTGCAAAAAAGGGCGAATCGCCTCAATCGTTTTTGTTGTATCAGGCGATTTAACGCATAACAAAATTAAGTCTGCCTGAGCAATAACCGAAAGTTCGGCACTCGCCGAAACCGCAACATACTCTTGAAAACTTTGACAGTCCATATACAAGCCCTGCTGATTGATCGCATCAACATGGTCAGGACGAGCAACCAGCGTCACCTTTTGGCCGGCCCGTGCCAACATACCGCCAAAATAGCAGCCGACCGCACCGGCGCCTAATACAACAATATTTTGACTTTCTGTAAGAGAGGACATAAATCAGACTCATTCATTGTGTGATGTAGCTTAGGGAAGGGATCACGCACACTGATGCCATCAATTAAGGGAGGCTAAGGGTTTGCCCAGTGAAGTAACATGCCGTGCTTTTCGCTATTTCCACACAAGCGGAACAGTTATAAGTTTGGCAGGATTTAATCTCTGATAACCTCGTGGATCATTTTTGAATTGTCATCCAAAAGGGCAGGCCCTCGCGCGTCATGAAACGTCTTTATAAACGAAAGCTTGGTCTAGCAGCATTATTTCTTATCGCCACCAGTGCGCTTGCCCAACAGGGTAGCGTCACCCTTTACGGACTGCTAGACGGGGGTATTGCCTATCAATCTATCACGGGGGCAAATCAGTATAGTCAGTCAAGGCTGGGGCTAGGCAGTGGCATGCAAACTACCTCACGCTGGGGTGTCCGCGGCCAAGAACCCCTGGGCAATGGTTTCAATGCAAATTTTCAACTTGAAAGTAGCCTAGACATTACTAATGGCGCCCTATTGTCGAATGGACGGTTGTTTGGGCTTCAATCCTGGGTGGGCTTCAGTCATGATGACTTAGGGTACGCTCGCATCGGACGCCAGAGCGGCTATGCCCCAGAATTCTTTTTACCGATCGACCCGTTCAGAGGCGGTTTTGGTCAAGCGCGTATGGCCTTTGCCTTTGGATCGGCCAATTCAAATACCAAGTACAGCAATATGGTCAAGTTGATGTTCGAGCCGACTCGTGGGCTCAAACTTGGCGCCGGCTATTCGTTTGCGCCTCAGATGAACAGCTATTATTTTGATGGGGTTAAGCCAATTACTGCGGGTAGCGACTACAACTTCGACACATTAAATAACACGCGGTTAATCAGCTTAGGGGCCAGCTATAACCAAGGTCCGCTCATGTTAGCCGCCTCGTATGATCAAGTCATGCCCAGCACCAGTGATCAACGCATACCCTCAAATATTCCAAGCAACAGCATGATCCAGGAATGGATTCTGGGCGGCAAATACGACTTTGGCCTCATTCAAGTATCAGCCGCGATCGGTCAAAACAAAGGTGGTGCCATCAATATCCAGGGCATCTCTTTCACGACCGTTGGCAAACCGACGATTGACATCAATTCTTGGGGTGGCGGCCAAGGGGCGATACTCTTTGACCCGAACATGAGCTTTAACTCTTATATGCTGGGCTTCACGCTACCGTTCAGCAGCGTTTCAAAGATCTTTGTTTCGTGGACACGCGCCTCTAATACTGGCTCGACACGCGGCCTCAATGACGTTGGCGCGCAAGATGCTTACAGCATTGGCTATCAATACGACTTCACTGCACGCACCAACGTATATCTGGCCACCTCGTACGCAACCAATCCAGGCTTTATCGGGGACACGACCAGTTTTTATGTCATCTCAGGCATACGTCACCGTTTTTGAGTCGGCAAGCGACCACTCAAGAATTGGCTTGGTTGCTCACTTTTTTTCAAGCTCTTCAAAAACCTCGTAGGCAATCTGCGCTGCAGACATCGATGAGGCCCAACCAGAGTAAAAGGCCAAGTGCGTAATCAGTTCGCCAATTTCCTCTTGGGTCAGGCCATTTTCCAATCCACGCGTAATGTGCACGCGTAACTGATCCGGCCTGAACGACGTCAGCAAGGCAGCGATCGTAATCATGCTGCGATCTCGTTTAGAGAGTTCTTTACGCTCCCAGATATCACCATACAGAACTTTTTCTGCGCATTCGACCATTTTAGGAACAGTCTTGCGTAAACGTTCGCGTCGGGCTGAAGCAGGTGCAGTGGCCATAGAAGTCTCCTGGAGTGTTTTTTTGATGAATAATGCTTATTCTGAACAATAATACTAAAGCGGTAAGGCTTTGTATCAACTCCCGCAAACAACTGGAAAACAAAAATGAAAATCGGTTTTATTGGACTTGGCACGATGGGCTCAAGAATGGCGCTGAATCTGACAAAGAGCGGCCACACATTAGTCGTCAATGACACGCTCGCAGCGAATGCGCAGCCACTCATCGCCCTCGGTGCCGTTTGGGCAGATACCCCTCAATCATTAGCGGCCCAAGTCGACCTAGTTTTCTTGTCTTTACCCGGTCCTGCACAAGTGCAAGAGGTGCTCACTGGCACCCACGGCCTGATAAACGGGCTTCGGCCAGGCAGCGCCGTCTTCGACTTTTCAACCAATGCCCCGCGCGTGATTCGACAGCTACACGAGGCGCTCGCTCAAAAAGAAATGTTTTTTTTAGATGCACCAGTTAGTGGGGGCCCAACAGGCGCAGCATCGGGAAAACTAGTGATTTGGACAAGCGGCGATGAACAGGTTTTCAAACAATATGCCTCGGTTCTAGCGTGTATGTCGGATGATGTGCAGTACTTGGGCGCCATTGGTGCTGCCTCGGTCGCAAAACTGGTACACAACTGCATGGGCTACATGTTTAACGCCGCAATTGCTGAAGTGTTTTCGATGGGTGTCAAAGCGGGCGTCGAAGCGCCCACACTTTTTAAAGCTTTACGCAGTGGTGCCATGGGCCGCCGCCGAACATTCGACGGCCTACCCACGCATTTTCTAAGCGGTGATTACGATCCGGCTAAATTCTCACTGAAGCTCGCTCATAAAGATGTGACGCTGGCCAATGAGCTTGGTCGCGAAGTCGACGTCGATATGCAGTTTGCACGATTCACGCTCGCACAGATGACCGAAGCCATGGAGCGGGGATGGAGCGACAAGGACTCGCGCATTGCGATGCTCTTGGCCCAGGAAAAGGCCGGTGTAGACGTGCGGTGCGACCCAGAGGTATTAAAAGACATCTTGCGTCACTAAAGAGGGCGTGTCGCACATCGTTCGTCCCAAGTTGACAATTACCAGTGCGAAGCCTAACTTAGCAGCACATTCATTCAAAAATCGCCAAATCAGAGACACTGGCAGGCCCCTAGACGGCACTGCCAAACTTTCTAGGAGCTTTTATGCATCTCAAATTTTTCATGTCGCTGCTGATCGGCGCACTTTGCCTCATCTTCAATGTGCAGACGCATGCGCAAACAAGCTTCCCTGAGAAACCCGTCAAACTGATTGTGCCCTTTCCACCTGGGCAAGCCACTGACATCATTGCCAGAATGATTGCCGAAAAACTCACACTTGCCTGGGGACAACAGGTGATTGTTGAAAATAAAACAGGCGTGCCGGGCATGGTGGCAGGCAGCACTGCAGCAGCAGATGGTTACACCATGACGATGGGGACGAGCGGTGTCTTAGCCGTGAATCCAGCAGTCTTTGACAAGCTTCCGTATGACGTGACAAAAGACTTTGTCTATGTGGGCGGTCTGGCCATCACGCCAATGATCGTTGTCGTGAGTGCCGACCTCCCGTACAACACTGTTCAAGAACTGATTGCAGCAGCCAAAAAAGAACCGGGCAAGTTCAATGTGGGTTATGGCGGCGTCAACAACACACAACACCTGACAGGCGAACTCTTCAAGTTCACAACTGGTGTGAACATGGTCGGCGTGAACTACAAAGGTAGCGCCAGTGCGGTCACCGATTTGCTAGGCGGGCAGATCTCTATTTTGGTCGACAGCATGGCAGTTGCCCTGCCTCACATTAAATCGGGAAAATTAAAGGCTCTTGCGATCACAACCTTGCAACGTGTCCCACAATTGCCAAACCTACCAACGGTGGCTGAGTCCGGATATCCAGGCTTTGAGGGCGTGGGCTGGCAGGGTTTAATCGTCCCGAAGGGTACGCCCCCCGCTATCGTCCAAAAGATCAGTGCGGACGTCGCGCGCATTCTTGGAGATCCAGAGATGCAAAAAAATATTATTGATAAGGGGATGGTAGCGGACCCGCGTGGTGCTGGCCCCTGGAGTGAGTTTGTCTTTGCTGAAATGAAAAAATGGAA
>CAIYCP010000312.1 GCA_903924715.1 uncultured beta proteobacterium | reverse complement strand
TTTGGGAAAGAAATCGCAGTGGGATTGGTCAAAAAATTGAACTGTCTTTACTCGATGTTCAAGTCACTTCAATGGCAACGCTAGCAGCTTCGTATTTTGCCTCTGGTGTCGTACCGACCAGACAGGGAAATGCGCATCCCACGATTGTGCCGAGTGATATTTTTCCGTGTAAAGATGGCGCGATTTTGATTACCGTTGGAAACGACTCGCAGTTTAAAAGCCTATGCAAGGCCGTTGGTTTGTCTGAACTTGCAGACGATATCAGGTACGCAACCAATGAGGCGCGGGCCATCAATCGGGAGTCAATCACGTTGGCCTTGCAACAATGCTTTAAGGATCGAGGTCGTGTTGAGCTGACTGAGATTTTGTCTAAAGCGGGCGTGCCTGCAGGCTTATTGAATGACTTAGGCCAGGTGATGGACGATCCTCAAGTGAAGCATTCTGACCTGGTTGTTAATTTTGCGGTAGAGGACGAGGCTGCTATACGGGTTTTGGGTAACCCGCTCAAACTCTCACGTACACCGGCACAGTATTTAGTGCCTCCGCCCAAACTGGGGCAACATACCGCTGAAGTATTAAAGCGTACTAAATCATGAAAAAATATTTATTGCTGCTGCAGTGCTTATTTTTATCGACTTTATCGGTTCAGGCGTTGGCGCAATTAAAGATTGTCGTCGCCTTCCCGACCGGAGGGCCTACAGATCGCATTGCGAGGGTACTCGCTGAAAAATTAGGCGATGAACTTAAGCAAGCTGTGGTGGTTGAGAATAAGCCTGGCGCGAGTGGCTCTATTGCTGCGCAGTATGTGATTCGCTCGAGTTCACCGAACAGCACGCTTTTTCTTTCAAGCGCTGGTGCATTGACGATTAATCCAGCCATTGATCCCAAGCTGAGCTATGACCCGACCAAAGATTTCAAACCGGTGGCACTTGTCACTGATACGACGGCGGTTCTTGTTGTTGGGGCACCAACCGAGATTAAGGATGCGGCTGATTTGGTTGCGCGAATTAAAAAAGATCCTTCCCGGGTTTATTCGGCAGGGTCCTCTGGTATCGGTGCAACCTCTCATCTGAGCATGGAAATGTTTCAAGAAGGTGCGGGCGTCAAAATTCTGCACGTCCCTTATAAGGGCGCTGCGGCCGTCTTCACGGATTTGGTCGGACAGCGCGTTGATATGTTTTTTGGTGATTTGCCGGGCGTACAAAGTTTGATTCAGGCAGAAAAATTAAAAGTTCTAGGCATTATCGGCAATCAGAGATCTTCGCTTTTGCCTGGCGTGCGCACCTTGGTAGAGCAGGGCATTGACGGTGTGATTCCAACGGGTTGGTACGGCATGGTGATGGCTGCGACAGCCAGCGATGCAGTGATTCAGACCATGTCAGATGCCTTGGCAAAAGCATTGAAAGACGCCAAGGTAATCTCGCAGCTAGAGTCGATGGGTGCGATGCCGACGTATGAATCTACCGTTGACTTTAAGGCGTTTCTAAAAAAGGATGCAGGACGGTGGGATGAGTTAATCAAAAGACGAAATTTGAAATTGGAAAACTGAAAAAACAAAGGATGAACATGTACCCAGAACTCAAACCTTATGTTGTTTTAATTACTGGTGGTGCAAGTGGCCTGGGTTTGGCCGCAGCGCAAGGCTTTGCAAAAGAGGGCGCAACGGTGGTGATTGCTGACCTTCAAGAAGCCGCTGCGACGCGTGTTGCCCAGCAATTGGGGGCGCAACACTTGGGTTTAGCGTGCGATGTCGCCCAAGAGGCGCAGGTCAATCACGTTGTGGACACCGTGATCAAAAAGTATGGTCGTGTTGATGTATTGATTAACTGCGCCGGTATTGCGGATCAGGTTAAGCCCACCGTCGAACAAGACATGGTGCACTTTCGCAGGCTGCTCGACATTCATCTGACGGGTACGTACATGATGACGAAGGCTTGCGCAGTGCATATGCTTAAGCAGGGCAAGGGTAATGTGATCAACGTCAGTTCAATCGCGGGCGTGATTGGCCTAACCTATCGCAATGCGTACAGCGCTGCAAAAGCTGCAATTTCGATGATTACCCGTACCTTAGGGTGCGAATGGGCGGCTGCGGGGATTCGAGTCAATGCGATTGCACCGGGCTATATTCTGACGCCTTTAACGCAGGCAATCATTGACGAGGGAAAACTTGATAAGGGCATTGTTGAACGCCGCACGCCGATGGGACGGATGGGTACCCCCCGACATATCGCGGATGCCATGCTGTTTTTGGCGTCTGATCAGGCCGAGTTCATCACAGGTGTGACGCTTCCGGTTGACGGAGGCTATACAAGCTGGGGTGCGCCCAGCGATGCTTATCACGAAAGCACTTAAAAAGATGTACTATATAGCAATAAAAAGATGTACTTATTTAAACGTACATCTTTTTATTTAAATCAATCACTTAATTGAAGCCAACACCACGCTCGACCAATCTCACTAAAAGTGGAGCGGGTTGCCAGTTTGGATCTGCACCTGGTTCAGCTGCAAAGTCTTTAAGCCTTTGCACCACCTTGGGTAAACCTACAGCGTTCGCGTAGTGCATCGGGCCGCCGACGTGGGCCGGAAATCCATAGCCGTTCAAGTACACAATATCGATATCCGACGCGCGGGCCGCAATGCGCTCTTCAAGAATGCGGGCGCCTTCATTGACTAAGGCAAACATGCAGCGTTCGATAATTTCGCTGTCCTCAATCTTGCGTGACTTGATCCCGTGTTCTTGCCGGTATTTGGCGATCATTTCCTCAACGATCGGGTCAGGGATGGGATCACGCTTGCCGGCCTCATAGCGATACCAGCCAGCCCCCGTTTTTTGTCCGTAGCGACCAGCTTCGCAGATCCAGTCGGCCACGATCGGGGCAACAGGAGTCGGGCTTGCAGCGGCGCGACGCTTGCGTCCAGCCCAGCCAATATCGAGCCCCGCCAAGTCAGCCATCCTGAAGGGCCCCATCACCAGACCAAACGCCTGTAATGCGCCGTCGATCTGTTGAGGCATTGCACCTTGATGCATCAGTTCGTTTGCGGCTGTACGATATTGTGCCAACATCCGGTTGCCGATGAAGCCGTCACATACGCCCGATACCACGGCGATTTTTTTAATTTTGCGAGCCAGTGTCATGCAGGTTGCAAGCACATCAGGTGCAGTTTTGGCGCCGCGCACCACTTCAAGTAGGCGCATCACATTTGCAGGGCTAAAAAAATGTAAACCGAGCACATCTTGCGGGCGTTTGGTGAATGCTGCGATTTCGTCGATGTTCAGTGCTGAAGTGTTTGATGCCAAAATCGCACCGGGTTTAGCGATGCCATCCAGCGTTTTGAATACTTGTTCTTTGACGTCCATGTTTTCAAACACAGCTTCGATGATCAGATCAACGTCGCCAAAATCTTGATAGCTCAGTGTTGGCGTAATGAGTGCCATGCAAGCATCGTATTGCGCTTGCGTGAGCTTGCCCTTTTTCATCGAGGTTTCGTAGTTTTTACCAATGGTGGCAAGGCCTTTATCCAAGGCTTCTTGTTTGGTTTCTAGCAACACAACGGGTAAGCCCGCGCTAATAAAATTCATGGTGATGCCGCCACCCATGGTGCCCGCACCAATCACGCCTACTTTTTTGATCGTGCGCAGCGCAATATCTTCAGGGAGTCCGGGAATTTTAGCGGCGGCGCGTTCGGCGGCAAAGGTGTAGCGCAGTGCGAGCGACTCGGGTGATTTGAACAGCTCAGTGATGAGGCGACGCTCTTCAAGGAGCCCCGCGTCGAACGTAGCAGATTTAAAGCTTGCGCAAACTGAATCAAAGCAACTGACTGGCGCCGGGAAGCGTTTAGCTGCAGCAACAACGGCCTTTCTTTTTTCTGCCAACACGGCATCGGTAGGGATGTCAGGTACTGTTCGATCACGCACACGCTTGAGTGGTTCGCCTTGCGCAACTACCTTGCGAGCAAAGGCGATGGCAGCTTGTAGTAAATCGCCTTCAACGATTTGATCCAGTAACAAAGTATCTTTGAATTTGATGGCAGGAATATGTAAACCTCCCACAATCATTTCAACGGCCTTTTCAAAACCGAGTAGGCGCGGCAAACGCTGGGTTCCACCGCCACCCGGCAAGATTCCAAGTTTGACCTCAGGCAATCCCAAAGTCGCGTCGGGTAGTGCGACCCGAAAATGACAGCCCAGCGCAAATTCGAGCCCGCCACCTAAGCAAAAGCCGCTAATCGCTGCGACGATGGGTTTGGGGCTAGCTTCCATTGTTTCAATGATCGTGCGAAGTGTGGGTTCGTGAGTGGCCTTTGGTGTGCCAAATTCTGTGATGTCTGCACCACCGGAAAACGCACGAGGCGTTCCGATTAAAACCACCGCCTGAATACTGGGATCACTGAACGCTTTGTTCAAGCCAGAGCCGATGCCTTCGCGTAAGGCCGCGCCCAGACCATTGATTGGGGGCTTGTCCATCGAGATGATGGCAATCTCGCCTTGTGTTTGGTAGGTTGCAAACTCAGTCATCGTGTTTCTCTCTGTTTAATGTTTGGGTGTCGTCAGGCGATATTGGTCGCGCAAACCCTTTTTATAGAGTTTACCGTTATCTAGGCGAGGCAGTTTATCTGCGAAATCAATGGTTCGCGGGCACTTAAAATGGGCGAGATGTTCTTTGCAGAAGGCAATCAACGCATCAGCAAGGGCACTCGAGGCGGTTACACCGGCCTGTAGTTCAACAACGGCTTTGACCTCTTCGCCCCACTCTTCGTTTGGAACCCCAATGACGCCGACATCACCCACCGAGGGATGCGTCAGTAAAACGGCCTCAATCTCAGTTGGATAGATGTTCACGCCACCTGAAATAATTAGATTGGCATTGCGGTCTGTTAAAAATAGCCAGCCCTCTTCGTC
>CAIYCP010000311.1 GCA_903924715.1 uncultured beta proteobacterium | reverse complement strand
GTTGTCGATCTCGCCGAACTCTTAATCAAAATGGGTGCACGAATTCAAGGTCATGGTACCGACCGCATCGTGATCGAAGGCGTCAAAACGCTGCACGGGGCCAAGCACCACGTCATCCCTGATCGCATCGAAGCCGGTAGTTTTTTATGTGCAGTAGGTGCGGCGGGCGGCGACATTACGCTGCGCAACGTCGCCCCTGAAACAATGGGCGCTACCCTCGCCAAGCTACAAGAAGCTGGGGTTGTGCTCACGTGCGGCAAAGACTGGATTCGCGCGAGCATGAGTCAACGTCCCAGAGCAGTTGATTTTCGAACACATGAGTACCCAGGCTTCGCGACCGACATGCAGGCACAGGTGATGGCGCTTAATGCCTTGGCCGATGGCACCTCTGTCATCACCGAGACCATTTTTGAAAATCGCTATATGCACGTGCAAGAGTTACTGCGCCTGGGCGCACGGATCGATATTGATGGTCACACGGCCGTTGTGCGAGGCGTCGCCAAGCTCTCTGGGGCAACGGTCATGGCCACTGACCTACGCGCCTCTGCGAGCCTAGTGATTGCGGGCCTGGCAGCCGAAGGCGAAACCGTGGTCGAACGGATCTATCATCTTGATCGGGGCTACGAGCGCATGGAGCACAAGCTCAGGCAACTCGGCGCTAATATCGAACGAACTTCAAGTAAGGAGTCCTCATGAGCACTGCTGAGCCACTGCGCCCTCTGACCATGGCACTCTCGAAAGGGCGCATTTTTGAAGAAACCTTACCGCTGCTTAAGGCTGCGGGTATTGAGGTTGCCGAAAACCCTGAGCAATCCCGCAAACTGATCATCGCGACCAGCGATCCAGCTTTGCGTCTAATTATTGTTCGCGCCTCTGATGTGCCAACCTACGTTGAGTACGGCGCAGCTGATCTAGGCATCGCCGGCAAAGACGTCTTAATCGAACATGCCGCCCAACATCCGGGTGGGCTATATCAGCCGATCGACCTCAATATCGCCCGCTGTCGTTTAGCGGTTGCTGTGCGTAAAGGATTTGATTACGAAGCTGCTGTGCGGCAAGGCGCGCGTCTGCGTGTGGCGACCAAATACACACAGGCTGCCCGCGAACACTTTGCGGCCAAGGGTGTGTACGTTGACCTCATTAAGCTTTATGGCTCAATGGAGCTTGCCCCGTTGGTGGGACTCGCCGATGCGATTGTCGATCTGGTCTCAACGGGCAACACCCTCAAGGCCAATGATCTGGTCGCAGTCGAAGACATCATGTCGATTTCATCGCGACTTGTCGTGAATCGGGCAGCGCTTAAAACCCGTCACGCGCAACTGCAACCCCTACTCGATGCCTTTGAGCAAGCCAGTCGTACGTCTTAAGCGACCTCGTTTTAAAAGAGATTCACACCATGGCCACCCTTTTACGTCTAGATTCGCGTCAGCCAGACTTTGATGCAGCGCTGACCCGCTTGCTGGCCTTTGATGCCGAGCAAGACGAAGCCATCGACCGTGCTGCTGCAGATATTCTCAAACAGGTACGCACCGAGGGCGACGCGGCACTCGTGCGTTTAACGCACGAATTCGATCGGGTACAAGTCAAGCACGCTGCAGAACTCGAAATTCCACGTAGTGAATGGCTCAAGGCACTCGCTGAGCTGCCAGCCGCGCAAAGAGAGGCCCTTGAGGCTGCAGCTGACCGTGTGCGCACCTACCATGTGCATCAAATACAAAAAAGCTGGTCTTATACCGAGGCAGATGGCACCCGTCTTGGTCAACAAGTGTCGCCGCTCGATCGCGTTGGGGTGTATGTTCCCGGAGGCAAGGCGGCCTACCCCTCTTCAGTCCTGATGAATGCAATCCCAGCAAAAGTCGCCGGCGTCACCGAGGTGATCATGGTGACCCCCACCCCGGGCGGACAGCGCAACGCTATGGTGCTTGCCGCAGCAGCCATTGCAGGGGTTGATCGATGTTTTACGATTGGCGGCGCTCAGGCCGTTGGCGCACTCGCCTATGGCACCTCAACTGTTCCGGCAGTCGATAAAATCGTGGGGCCCGGCAATGCCTATGTGGCCGCCGCAAAGCGCCGCGTCTTTGGGACCGTTGGGATCGACATGATCGCGGGTCCAAGTGAAATTCTGATTATTTGCGACGGTAAAACCTCGCCTGACTGGATCGCGATGGACCTGTTCTCGCAGGCCGAACACGACGAACTGGCTCAAGCGATTTTGTTGTGCCCAGACGCCAGCTACCTTGACGCGGTGCTGCAATCGATTGAGCGGTTGTTGCCCACCATGCCACGGGCCGATATCATCCGCACAAGCCTGCGCGACCGAGGCGCGCTGATTTTGGTGCACGACTTAGCTCAAGCCTGTGAGATCAGCAACCGCATCGCCCCCGAGCACCTTGAGGTCTCGATCGAGCAACCTGAGCCCTGGCTTTCCCACCTGCGCCACGCCGGCGCCATCTTTATGGGGCAACATAGCTCAGAAGCGCTCGGTGACTACTGCGCCGGACCAAACCACGTCTTGCCCACCTCGCGCACCGCGCGGTTTTCATCGCCCTTGGGCGTCTATGACTTTCAAAAACGCTCAAGCTTGATACACGTCTCGCCTGCCGGGGCACAAACACTCGGTAAAATTGCCGCCGAACTGGCCTTAGGTGAAGGCCTTCAAGCCCACGCTGCGAGTGCGGCTTACCGCCTGACACCCGCCGGCGACAAATAAGCGGTCCGCTCACGAACGATTCCTCACAACAATTCGCTCAGACCGCCCTACAATATAGTTTCTGACGCCAAGAGCCCAAGCCATGCGCACCGCTGAAATTATCCGCAATACAAACGAAACGCGTATTCGTGTCGCAATCAATCTGGATGGCACTGGCCGCCAGAAGCTGAACACCGGCGTGCCATTTTTAGACCACATGCTGGATCAGATCGCTCGGCACGGCTTAATCGACCTTGAGGTCCACGCAGAAGGCGACCTTGAAATCGATGCGCACCATACCGTTGAAGATGTTGGGATCACCCTTGGTCAAGCGATCGCGAAGGCTGTTGGCGATAAGTCTGGAATTCGTCGCTACGGACACGCCTACGTGCCGCTTGACGAGGCGCTTTCACGCGTCGTCGTCGACTTCTCAGGGCGCCCAGGCTTACAGTTTCATGTTCCGTTCACCCGTGCGCGCGTAGGTGATTTTGATGTTGACCTCACCATCGAGTTCTTTCAGGGCCTGGTCAACCACGCGCTACTCACGATGCACATCGATAATTTGCGCGGCGTCAATGCGCATCACCAGTGCGAAACCATTTTTAAAGCCACGGGCCGTGCGCTACGCATGGCGCTCGAACTCGATCCTCGCAGTGCGGGTGTAATTCCGTCAACCAAAGGTGTGCTTTAGCCTATGGCTTTGATCGCCATCGTCGACTATGGCATGGGTAATATTCACTCGGTCGAGCGAGCCTTACGCCACGCGGCCCCCGAGGCCGATATTCGCCTATGCAATAACGCTCAGGATATTCTGGCCGCCGATCGGGTGGTGTTTCCGGGGCAAGGTGCCATGGCAGACTGCATTCGTACGCTTGATGAGGCGGGCCTACGCGATGCGGTACTGACCGCAGCAAAGACTAAACCGTTGCTAGGGGTTTGCGTCGGAGAGCAAATGCTTTTTGAGCGTAGCGAAGAAGGCAACACGGTCAGCCTGGGCATATTCAAAGGCGAAGTCAAACGGTTTCAGGGGCCGGCCTTCGATGCGGGCGCCAATCAGCTCAAAGTGCCCCATATGGGCTGGAACCCCGTTAAACAAAGCCGTTCGCACGCGCTTTGGCGGGGCATCCCAGACTTAACCCCCTTTTATTTTGTCCATAGTTACTTTGCCGTGCCTGCTCAAGCAGAGCTCGTCGTCGGACAAAGTAATTACGGCGGCTTGTTCGCCTGTGCGGTTGCGGCTAATAATATCTTTGCCGTACAGTTTCATCCTGAAAAAAGTGCTGAATATGGTTTGCGTCTTTACCGTAATTTTGTAGACTGGAAGCCTTAAACTAAACCCACATCAACGTTCGCATCTCGCGGGCGATTTGAACCTTACGTGACCACTAAAAAATCACATGCTGCTGATCCCTGCAATTGACCTCAAAGACGGACGCTGTGTCCGACTACGCCAAGGCGACCTCGACGATGCAACCATCTTCTCTGAAGATCCCACCGCAATGTCTAACCTTTGGCTTGACCGCGGCGCCCGACGCTTACACTTGGTTGACCTCAACGGTGCCGTTGCAGGCAAACCTAAAAATGAGGCGGTGATCCGCGCCATCGTCGATTCGGTTGGTTCTGATATCCCCGTGCAAATTGGTGGCGGCATTCGCGATCTTGATACGATTGAACGCTATCTCGATTTCGGCATCTCGTACGTGATCATCGGTACGGCAGCCGTCAAAAACCCTGGCTTTTTGCACGATGCTTGCGGCGCGTTTCCGGGCAACATCATTGTTGGACTCGATGCGCGCGACGGTAAAGTCGCAACAGATGGCTGGAGCAAGCTGACCAAACACGACGTCCTCGACATGGCCAAAAAGTTTGAAGATTATGGTTGCGAAGCCATCATTTACACCGACATCGGCCGCGATGGCATGCTGACCGGCGTCAACATCGAGGCCACTGTTCGTCTGGCACGACATGTCCGTATCCCCGTGATTGCCTCAGGTGGCGTAACAGACCTTCGCGACATTGAAGCGCTGTGCGCCGTTGAAGACGAAGGCATTGAAGGCGCGATTTTAGGTCGAAGTATCTATGAGGGCACCCTTGATTTTGAAGCTGCTCAACGACGTGCAGACGAACTCGCACCATGAGTCAACTGGTCGCGCCTAGCACCAGTAGCGGCCTGACTCGTCGAATTATTCCGTGTCTCGATGTCACGGCTGGGCGCGTGGTCAAGGGCGTGAACTTTGTTGATTTGATTGACGCGGGCGACCCGATTGAAATTGCCCAACGCTACAACGAGCAAGGCGCTGATGAGCTAACCTTTCTGGATATCACGGCCACAAGTGACGAGCGTGATTTAATCCTTTCAATCATCGAACAAGTCGCCTCTCAAGTATTTATCCCGCTTACTGTTGGCGGCGGCGTGCGTCAGGTCAGTGATGTGCAGCGCCTGCTCAATGCGGGTGCCGATAAAGTTTCAATCAACAGCGCGGCCGTCGCCAATCCAGAGCTCGTTCGTTCAGCGTCGAACTATCATGGCTCGCAATGTATTGTCGTTGCGATTGATGCTCGGCAAGTCGTTGGCAGCGCAACGCCGGCCTGGGAAGTCTTTACCCATGGCGGTCGCCGCGGCACCGGCCTAGACGTTGTCACCTGGGCGCGTCAAATGGCCGACTACGGTGCGGGCGAACTTTTATTAACAAGCATGGACCGTGACGGAACAAAATCAGGGTTCGATCTTGCGCTGACGCGTGCGGTGGCCGATGCTGTTTCAATTCCGGTGATCGCCTCAGGTGGCGTGGGTAACTTGCAACATCTCGCCGACGGCGTCACACTAGGCGGCGCCAGCGCGGTACTGGCTGCCAGTATTTTTCACTACGGTGAGTTCACCGTGCGTCAGGCCAAAGACTTTATGGCAAACCAAGGTATTGCGGTCCGACACGGCTAACTATGATGACGACAACTCCCGCCTGGCTTGCCGAGGTTAAGTTCGATACACAAGGTTTGATTCCAGCGATTTCGCAAGATGCCAGCACTGGGCAAATCTTGATGGTCGCCTGGATGAACGCCGAGGCCTTAACTGAGACCGCAAACACGGGTCGCGCAGTTTTTTGGTCTCGCTCGCGCAACCGCATCTGGCGCAAGGGTGAAGAGTCTGGCCACATTCAACAGCTCGTCGAGCTCAGGCTAGATTGTGATGGTGATGTCATTTTGCTCAAGATCGACCAAATCGGCGGCATCGCCTGTCATACTGGGCGCGCAAGCTGTTTTTATCGGCGTTTTGAACAAAGCGCCGACCCGCAAGCTTCTAAATGGGTCACCGTTGACCCGGTTCTCAAAGACCCCGAGCTCATTTATAAGTGACCCCTCCCAAAATGACCGTATCTCCGACCACGCCAGTCAATGCTCAAGCCTCTGACACCATACTGGCTCGAATCGCCGACATTCTCGCGACCCGTCTACCCGCCCGAGGGGGCGATCCGGCGACCTCATACGTGGCAAAGTTGTTTTCAAAGGGGCCAGACGCCGCTTTGAAAAAAATTGGCGAAGAGGCGACCGAACTTGTGATGGCCGTGAAAGACGGGCAGGCCGACCGTATCGTGGCAGAAACGGCCGATTTGTGGTTTCATTGCTTGGTCGTGTTAACCGAACACGGCCTGAGACCCGAGCAAGTGTTGGCAGAACTCGCACGACGTGAAGGGGTCTCTGGCCTTCAAGAAAAAGCTTCCCGCAACCTCTAATTCACTGCCATGAGCGAAAACTGTTTATTCTGCAAGATTGTGAAAGGCGAAATCCCGGCAAAAATTGTCTATACAGACGACGATTGTGTGGTTTTTCATGACATTCACCCGGCTGCTCCCGTACATTTATTGATGGTCCCCCGCCATCATGTCGTGTCCATGCAAGACGTCAAACCCGACGACGCTGGCTGGTTAGGTAGAATGCTAACTAAGGTTGGGCGTATTGCGCTAGAAAATGGCTGCAACCCAGGGCCCGAAGGCGGTTTTCGTCTCACCGCAAACGCGGGCCTTGAAGGTGGCCAAGAAATTAATCATCTTCATTTTCACATCCTTGGTGGTAAGCGTCCCTGGCAGGGGTTCACCCCCATCAAGAACTAATCCGGAGAAAAATTATGGGTAGTTTTAGCATTTGGCACTGGCTAATTGTTCTAGTGATCGTGGCACTGATTTTTGGAACAAAAAAGATTCGAAATATTGGCGCTGATTTAGGCGGGGCCGTCAAAGGCTTTAAAGAGGGCATGAAAGACCCCAATGCAAAAGAAGGCGACGCAGCTGCAACCGCAGAGGCAGCACCCGTTCAACGTGTGGCCACCGGCGAGACCATCGATGTGCAAGCAAAAGAAAAAACAAATACTCAACCCGGTACGCACTAATCCTTTTCGGCTAGCGTTTTCTAGCTGAGTCTCTTTGGCACATCACACACCATGTTTGACGTCAGCTTTACAGAACTACTCGTAATCGGGGTCGTGGCGCTAGTCGTGATCGGCCCTGAGCGTCTACCCAAAGTGGCACGTACACTTGGCCATTTAGTTGGGCGCGCTCAACGCTATGTCAATGATGTCAAAACCGACATACAGCGCGAAGTCGAGCTCGACGAGCTGCGCAAACTGAAAGACCAAATGCAAGACGCTGCGCAAAGCGTGCAATCGAGTCTGCAAAATACCGAGGCCTCGTTACGTAAGCCCCTAGAGTCTCTTGAGCAAGACGTCTCTGCGCTGCGACAATCAATGACAAACCCTGATATTCCAGAACCCGTTGCGCCAGACATTCCAGCGCCAACGGTCACCGACTCAGCCTCTGCCAGTGCGCAAGTAGCCGCGGCTGCTCCCAGCGCGCAATCATTTGCCGAGGCAGAAGTGCAAGCCATGCTCGTGCCCAACCCTCTACCAACTCCTACACAACTCGAGATCGACGCAATGGCGCCCGCGTCCACACAAAATCCGCACCAAAAGTCGATTGCTGCCACGACTACGGAATCTAAATTTTGAGTACGAATAACACTGACAAAGACACGCTAGGTGATCCCTCTGCGTCTGGCCAGGATCCCGCCGAGACGCCTCAGGCCAACGAAAGTTTTATGTCGCATTTGATCGAACTTCGTACCCGCTTGTTGCACGCAGTTGGTACGGTCGTCGGGGTGTTCGTCATCTTATTTATCTACCCAGGCGCGTCGGTCATCTATGACATTTTGGCTGCGCCAATGTTGGCCTCGCTGCCTCAAGGCACACGTATGATCGCCACGGGTGTCATCACCCCTTTTATGGTCCCAATGAAGGTCACCATGATGGCCGCCTTTGTGGTGTCACTGCCTGTAGTGCTCTACCAAGTATGGGCCTTTGTGGCACCGGGTTTGTATCGACACGAGCAACGTCTTGCCTTACCACTTATCGTTTCAAGTTCGTTGCTTTTCATAGGAGGAATGGCCTTTTGTTATTTTGTCGTCTTCAAATCGGTCTTCACGTTTATCGCTTCCTTTGCGCCGCAATCTATCACGCCAGCGCCTGATATCGAAGCCTACTTGAGCTTTGTCATGACCATGTTCTTGGCCTTCGGCGTAACCTTCGAGGTTCCGGTCGCCGTGGTGCTCTTGGTACGCA
Organism: uncultured beta proteobacterium; assembly: GCA_903924715.1. Taxonomy (GTDB): domain Bacteria; phylum Pseudomonadota; class Gammaproteobacteria; order Burkholderiales; family Burkholderiaceae_B; genus Zwartia. Next base: position 2,217 of record CAIYCP010000311.1, on the reverse strand, counting down.
TGGGAATCGTCACCGTTGCAAAATTAAAAGAGGCCCGCGGCTATGTCGTTGTGGGCGCCTTCGTTGTAGCGGCGGTTGTCACACCACCCGACGTCGTCAGTCAGTTTTTACTGGCCGTACCTTTGTGTGTACTTTACGAAATCGGCATTCTGGTTGCGCGCGGTGTAAAACCGCGCAGTGAAGACAAAATTGATGAGTCTGCTGATAAATAGCATCTTTAATAGACCTATTTTGCCCTTTGCAAAAAATCGTTTCAGGCAAAATATTACTTGTTACCAAGTGTTTTAAGGTATATCTTTTAAATACTGTCTGGCCATTTTTATTCTGCTCAATCAGCTAATACACCGTTTGGTCGTACCTATCGTGGTTCGACTGATGGCATTTCAAAGGGACTATCGTGCTCGCTCATCGTCTTAAACAAGCCCGTCTACGCGCGGGGTTGTCACAAGAAAAACTAGGCAAACTTGCCGGTATCGATCCAATGTCAGCTAGTGCCCGTATGAATCAATATGAACGTGGCAAACATTCGCCCGATTATCAGTTGATGTGCCGCGTTGCAGAAATTCTCAATACGCCAGTTAGTTGGTTTTATACCGATGATGAAGAACTCGCGCGTCTGCAAGAAATCTTTTTTCATCTTGATGGCAGTGTTCGGCGCCCTTTACTGATTCAGGCTGAATCGGTGTTCTCGGCGAACCCTCCTCCGGCAACCAAATCGCTTGCGGTCGAACTTAGCAAATAAACCGGTCGAAATCGTTACGCTTTCACCTTGGTTTGACGGGCCGTTGTCCCGCCGTTACAGCCAGAGTCTGAGCGCTGCCATTTCGATAAATGCCTAATTCAAGTAGATCTCCTGGCGCTTTAGCCGCAATACGGGCCATCAAGCGCTGGGTATCGTTGACTGGCTTGCCGTCAATGGTTTGAATGATGTCGCCCACTTTGAGCCCGCCTTTGGCCGCTGGCCCATCGCGCATCATCCCAGCAATAATCACGCCACCCGCACGCTCAAGTCCAAACGCACGGGCCAAGTCTGCGGTCATGTCTTGTGGCTCAATGGCCAGCCAACCTCGCTTCACAAAGCCAAAGGTGACGATTTGACTCATGACCTTTTGAGCAGCCTCCGCAGGAATCGCAAAACCAATACCCAAGGAGCCACCTGATTTTGAGTAAATGGCCGTATTGATACCCACTAACCGACCTTGCGTATCGATCAAGGCGCCACCCGAATTGCCCGGATTAATCGCAGCATCGGTTTGGATAAAATTCTCGTAGGTATTAATTCCAAGCCCCGCACGACCTAAGGCCGAGACAATCCCCATCGTAATTGTTTGACCAACACCGAAGGGATTGCCGATCGCAAGCACCACATCGCCAACCCGTGGCAACTCCAGTGAACTAAAGTCGAGCACCGGCAAATCTTTGAGCTCAATCTGTAGCACCGCAAGATCCGACTCCGCATCAACGCCAATCACCTTTGCCAGCGCTTGTCGGCCGTCGGTCAAGGCAACAACGATTTCATCCGCACCCTCGACAACGTGAAAATTTGTGAGTACATGCCCCTTGGCAGAAACGACCACGCCTGAACCTAGATTCGTCGTTTGTTGAGACTGGTTAAACCCCGGCATTTGTTCAAAAAATTTACGTAGAACAGGATCGGGCGGCAACGGAATTCGAGAAACTTGCGTGCGCTTTGTGGTGTGAATGTTGGCCACCGCCGGGGCTGCAGCCGCTACGGCTACCGCATACGACCCGGGAGCCTGTTGCGCGATACCAACAGCGCCTGCCCTAGGCCCGCCCGTTTGAGTACTTGAGGACACGACTCCTCGCGATGCGCCCTGCAACCAATCCGGGCGTAAAGTCGTCACCACGAATAGAATCGCAATACACACCGTGACTGCTTGCGCAAACACCAGCCAAAGACGACGCATGAGGCATCCTGGAGAATTATGAAAACGGTTTCAACACATACCTTAACGCAGTGGTTGGATGTAACACTCAATACAGCCGCCTTCGCGGATTATTGCCCCAATGGTCTGCAGGTTGAAGGTAAGCACTCTGTCTCTCATATTATCGCGGGCGTCACGGCAAGTCAGGCTCTAATCGAGATTGCGGGAGAGCGAAAGGCCGACGCCCTGTTGGTGCACCATGGTTGGTTTTGGAAAGGTGAAGATCCAAGAATTCTAGGCACGCGCAAGCGACGACTGGCCAGTTTGCTCG